>CAZBZH010000113.1:0-10231 GCA_964496265.1 uncultured Acidobacteriota bacterium
CTAGCCCTTCGGCGTTGCTCAGGGCAGGCCCTTCGGCGTTGCTCAGGGCAGGCCCCTACCCCACCTCGGCCAGGCGGAGACGTTTGCGCCACATGGGCGGAAGTTCCTGCAGGCGCTTGCGGGCGTCGTCGAGCGAGGCCTCGACGACGATCCGCGCCTCGGTCCGCGCTCCCTCGAGCAACAGCGGCGAACGCATGACCAGCGCCAGGAACTGCAGGTCGCTCAGCCCGTGCTGCTGGGTCCCGAAGACCGCTCCGGGGCCGCGAAGCTCCAGGTCCTTCTCGGCGATCTTGAAGCCGTCGCTCTGACGCTCCATCACCTTGAGCCGCTCCGCCGCGTCCTTGCTCTGAGGGTCGTCGCCGACCATCAGCACGCAGAAGGATCGCTCAGCGCCCCGCCCCACCCGGCCACGAAGCTGGTGCAGCTGGGACAGGCCGAAACGCTCGGCGTGCTCGATGATCATGACCGTGGCGTTGGGTACGTCGACGCCGACCTCGATCACCGTGGTCGCGACCAGCACGTCCAGCTCCCCGCCGGCGAAGGCGCGCATGGTGCGGTCCTTCTCGTCGGATTTCATCCGGCCGTGGACCATTCCGATCCGCAGCTCGGGCAGCTCCCGGCGCAGCCGCTCGGTGTGGGCGGTGGCCGCCTTGAGGTCGCTCTTCTCGGTCTCCTCGACCAGCGGCACGACCACGTAGGCCTGGCGGCCCTTCTGCACCTCGAGGCGGATCCCTCCGTGAACCCGCTCCCGCTGCGCCTCCCGCCGCACCACCGTGGCCGGCGGAATACGCCCGGGGGGTAGTTCGTCGATCACCGAGACATCGAGGTCGCCGTACAGGGTCAGCGCCAGGGAGCGGGGAATCGGGGTCGCGGTCATGACCAGCACGTCGGGGCGCTGTCCCTTGCTCGCCAGCGCCGCCCGCTGCATCACCCCGAAGCGATGCTGCTCATCGACGACGGTCAACCCCAGCCGCGAGAACACCACCGTCGGCTCGAACAGCGCGTGGGTTCCGACCACCACCTGGGCCTCGCCGCTCTCGATCTGGGCCAGCACCCGCTTGCGGGCGGTCCCCTTGAGCGAACCGGTGAGCAGCGCCACCCGGTAGTCGACACCCTCGACACCGAGCAGGGCCATCAGGCTGCGAAAGTGCTGTTCCGCCAGGATCTCGGTCGGCGCCATCAGCGCCGCCTGATAGCCGTTCTCCACGGCCACCAGCATCGCCAGCAGCGCCACGATGGTCTTGCCCGAGCCCACATCCCCCTGCACCAGTCGGTACATCGGCGTCGGCCCTCGAAGGTCCTCGCCGATCTCCCCGAGCACCCGCTTCTGGGCCGCGGTCAACTCGAAGGGCAGCAGCCGGGCGAAGCGGGTCCGCATCGCGTCGGAGATCTCGTACGCATTGCCCCGCTCCTGCTCCTGCATCCCCTGCCGCCGAACCGCCAGGGCCAGCTGCAGCAGGAAGGCCTCCTCGAAGGCCAGGGAGTGATGAGCCGGCGAGTCCCGTTGCTCCAGGCCGTCGAGGGATGCGTCCCTGGGCGGGACGTGGACGTAGCGCAACGCCTCGAGCCGGGACATCAGGGCGTAGCGCTCCCGCACCTCGGCGGGGATGCGTTCGGGGAGGCTGGCGGGATCCAGGTCCCGCAGCGCCCGAAAGATCAGCGCACGCACCCTGCGGGGATTCAGGTCCCCCTGTTTGCGGTAAACGCCGACGATCCGGCCGGTGTGGATGCCCTCGTCGTCGACGCTCTCCAGCATCTCGTACTCGGGGTTGGGCAGGATCAGATTCTTCTTGTAGCGATCGAGGCCGGCCTTGCCGTAGAACACCGCCAGCTTGCCCGCAGCGAAGACCCGGTCGAGGTAGGGCTGGTTGAACCAGACCGCCTTGATGCTGCCGCTCTCATCCTCGAGCATCGCCTCGAAGATCGTGAACCCGCGGCGGCGGGTGCGGATCAGCCGCGCCGACTTCACCTTGAGCGCGAGGGTCGTCTCGGGACCGTCTACGGTCAGGTCGGCGACCCGGGAGAACCGCCGGCGGTCCTCGTAGCGGAAGGGCAGCAGCGCCAGCAGGTCCTCGACGGTACAGAGTCCGCTCTCCGCCAGCGCCGCGGCGCGCTTCGGGCCGACACCCTTCAGATACTGGAGCGCCGTCTGGGCGCGCAGCCGCGTGTCGCCGCTATCTGTCCCTGCGGATTCGATCGCTTCCCCCGCGAAAGAACGGGATTATAGCGCCAAGCAGGGCTCACAGCTCCGCAGGTTCGGGGGTTCCGTCGCGCAGGGACAACAGGATGCCGGCGGCGATCAGAACCGCCGCGGGATAGATCGCCGCGGCGGGACGTTCGTGGAGCAACCAGGCGGCCAGAAGCGCCGAGAGTAACGGCTCGCCGAGGATCGCCAGGTTGACCGGCAGGGCCGGCAGGCGGCGCACGCTCCAGTTGAGTAGCCCGTGTCCGACCAGATGCGGCCCCAGGGCCATCAGCAGGAACAGCAGCCAGGTGCTGCGCTCGAATCCGCCGAGGCGGGTGTCGGCGCCGAGAGCGAACAGCAGCAGGGTCAGGGTCGTCGCCAGGTTGACCATGAACAGGTACGGCAGAAAGGCGATCCGGCTGCGCAGCTTGCGGCCGACGATCAGATAGAGCGCCCCGGTCAACGCACCGCCGACGGCCAGCAGATGCCCCAGATTGCCCGCCTCGCGATCTCCCGCCGCCAGCAGCAGCATCCCGCCCAGGGCCAACGCCAGCCCGGCGACACCCCGCCGTCCCGGACGCTCGCCCAGCAGCAGGGGCGCCGTCAGGGCGGTGAACACCGGTTGGGTCGCCACCAACAGCACCGACGAGGCCACGCTGATCAGCTCGAGGGAACGGATCCAGAAGGCGAAGTGCAGCGCCAGCAGCACCCCCGCCGCAGCGGCCTGAAGCCACAGCCGGGCATCGGCGGCCCGGAATGCCGCCGGGGCCCAGGGCAACAGCAGCAGCGTCGCGAACAGCAGCCGGAAGAAGGCGATGGCCAGGCTCGGCGCATCGCACCAGCGAATCAGGATCGCCGCCCAGGAAACGGCGGCGACGGCGAGAACCAGCGCCAGCGCCGGGGAAGGCCCCGTGGGGTGCGCGGCCGGCTGGCTTCGGGAGGTCAGCTTTCGGTGACGGCGGCGCTGCCGGGGCGGACCACGCCCATGCCGATCAACTGCACCACGGCCGCGGCGACCTCGGCGTCGGGCATCTCGCTCCCGTGCAGGATCTCGGCGACGGTCTCGCTCTTCTTGGCCCGGGCCAGCACGTCGAACTCGGCGGGGCTGACCTTACGGTCCGCCAGCTTGGCCCGCGCGTCCTTCTGGATCTCGAGCCGGATATCCGGCTGCGGGAGTTGGTCCTTCCAGCGGTTCCACTCATCGAGCGCAACCATCGCGTCCATCAGCAGGTCGGAGGTCTTGCCCTTGATCGTCGGATCGGCAACCACCTGCTGCAGCGGCAACACGCGGAAGCGAGCGCCCGCCCAGGCCAGCATGCGGAACAGCGCCTTGCGCCCGGCAGTGGCCCCGAGGCGAGCGTCGGCGATGGAGCCGTCCTGGAACACGATCTCACCCTGCTGGTCGCCGTGGCGGACCTCGATCAGGGTGTCCTTGCGGTTGAGCGCCAGGATCTGAACCAGGTCGGGGATCGACATGTGGTCGGTGGAGCCGGCGAGGAACTCCTCGTCCTCCCCCACCGCCGTTTCCGCTTCGCTCGCGGGGGCCCCTTCCCGGTGACGCAGGATCCGCTCGATCCGCGCCTGCAACTCCTCGACGGCGAAGGGCTTGGTCAGATAGTCGTCGGCGCCCATCTCGAAGCCCTTGAGCCGCGGCGACAGACCGGTCTGGTTGCTCAGGAACATGAACGGAATGTCCGCGGCCTCGGGGCGCCGCTTGACCTCTTCGTAGAGTTCCCAGCCGTCCATCACCGGCATCAGGATGTCGGCGACGATCACGTCGGGGCGGTCCCGTTCCAGACACTCCAGCGCCTTGGCGCCGTTCTCGGCCTTGTGCACGGTGTAGCCGTTGGGGGCGAAGTGGTCGTGCACCATCTTCAGGATCATCGGGCTGTCGTCGACGATCAGGAGCCGCAGTCCGGAAGAAGCCATCGGTGTCGTCACTGAATTTGCTCGATCAACTCGTAAATCCCCGGCGTGTGCTGGGGCATGGACTCGTGAATCTTACCCTGTTCGTAGGCGGACCACACGGCGTCCGCCAGATCGGGGTCGAACTGCCGGCCCCTGCCCTGCCGAATCTCTTCCATCGCCGCCGACACCGGCCGGCCCGAGCGATAGACCCGGTCGGTGGTCATGGCGTCGAAGGCATCGCCAATCAGGATGATGCGGCCGAACTCGGGGATGTCCCTCCCGGCCAGACCGTCGGGATAGCCGCCGCCGTCCCAGTCCTCGTGGTGGTTCCGGATTCCCGGAATGACCTCCCCGAGAGCGGGAATGTGGGCCAGCATCTTGGCCCCGGCCTTGGCATGCCCTTTCATCACCTCGAACTCCTCATCGGTCAGTCGCGAGGGTTTCTGAAGGATCTCGTCAGGAATTGCGATCTTGCCCACGTCGTGGAGGATCGCGGACATCAGCAGGGGCTCCAGCCGCTCCCGGGGTAGCCCGATCTCCCGGCCGACGATCAGCGCCGTGCGGGCGACCCGCAGGGAATGCCCGTGGGTGTAGGCGTCCTTGGCGTCCACCGCCCCCGCCAGCGAGACGATGATGTTGAGGAACATCGAGCGGACCTCCCGCTCGAGCCGGGTGTTCTCGATGAAGATCGCCGCCTGGGAGGCCAGGCCGAACAGCATCTTCTGCTGCATCGGGCTGAAACGGCGGGCGGACTCCCGGGGCTGGATCTCGATCCCGCCGACCAACCGCTCCCGGGCGACCATCGGCACGAACACGGTGCCGGCTTCCCGGTTCTCGTAGAGCCGGATCTCCACGGGGGTGTCCTCGGCGGCCCCCTCGAGGGCCGGGATCTTGGCCCCCAGGGGCAGGTTGTCGCCGACGCCGGGCCCCCCGTCCCGGTATCCCTGGACCGCGCGGACCTGGAGGTTCCGTCCCCCCTTGTCCAGCAGCCACACCGACCCGCAGTGGGCGCCGGCGCCGAGCAGGGCCTGGCGCAGCAGAATCTCGACCTCGTCGTCCAGCTTGAACACCGAGGTGATGGCGGAACCGATGCCGAACAACATCTCGACGTACTGGTTGCTCAGCCGGCGGCTGGCCTCGAGAGAATCCCGCACCCGCAGGCGGGTCCGCACCCGGGCCAGCAGCTCTTTCGAGAAGTAGGGCTTGGTCAGATAGTCGTCGGCCCCGGCGTCGAAGGCGGCGATCTTGTCCGCCACCTCGGTGCGGGTGGAGAGCAATACCACCGAGGTTTCCATCGTGTCCTGGGGCCCCCTGATCCGGCGGACCAGGTCGAAACCGGCATCGGCGGGATCGAGCAGGATCAGATCCGGACGCCCCTCGACCGCGGCGGCCGCGGCCTTCTCCGGGTCATCCAGCACCTTGACCTCGTAGCCCTCGGCCTCCAGCTCACCCCGCAGGATGCTCTGAGCCGCGGGGTTGGATTCGACGAGCAGGATCCGCCGGCGCTCGACCTCGGTTCGGGCCGCCGAGGCAGGTTCGGGAGTCGCAACTGAACGCATGGAACCACCGCACCGGACCAGCGGGTGCAGACCGTGTCCGGGTTTGTCTTTCGTGCCGGGCCAGGGGCGGGGGCGCCCGCCTATTCGAGACACTCCCTGATGCCAAATCGTAGGCTCGGGGACATTGAAGTCAAGAAAGGCGCCGGGCTGCCGATAACACCGCGGGGTGCTGCGTCCGGCGCCTCAGAGGACGTACAGCACGAGCACCGCTGTGCCGCCCCAGGCGAGCACGTTGAGCATCAGCGGCAGGTCCTTGAGCACCAGGGCGGCAGGGTTCTCCCCTTCCCCCTGCTGGTGCACCAGGTACAGGTAGCGGAAGATCCCGAACAGCACGAAGGGGATGGTCAGCCCCATCCAGTCGGTACCCAGCTTCTCGGCCACCTCGGGCGAGAAGGCGTAGAGGCAGTAGGCCAGCACCGTCGACGCGGTCACGATCGAGATCATCTGATCGAGGAACGGCACCGAGTAGTGGGCCAGGGTCGGCCGCTGCTCGGTGTTGCCGTCCAGGGCCACGATCTCCTGCCGCCGCTTGACGAAGCCGAGGAACAGCGAAATCAACCCGGTGCAGAGCACCAGCCACTGGGAGATCGCCACCCCGACCGCCAGGCCCCCGCCGATGGCCCGTAGCAGGAAGCCCGAGGCGACGATCATCACGTCGATGATCACCACCTTCTTGAGCCAGCCGGAATAAAGCACGTTCATCAGCAGGTAGGTAACTCCGACGGCGAGAAAGCCGCCGTCGAGCCACCAGGCGCCTCCCAGGGCGCCGCCGAGGAGCAGAAAGGAGACGGCCACGGCCAGCGGAACGCCGAGGGCCCCCGAGGCGATCGGACGGTGCCGCTTGACCGGATGCTTACGGTCCGCCTCCCGGTCGGCGATGTCGTTCCACAGGTAGACCACCGACGACAGCGCGCAGAAGACCGCGAAGGCCAGGCCGCTACGCATCAGCACGTCGGGATCGCCCAACTGCAGCGCGAAGACCGTCGGGGCCAGGACGAAGACGTTCTTGACCCACTGCTTGGGCCGCATCCCGGCGACGATGGCGGTGAACGTTTGAACCATCAGGGGGCGGATACTAATATCCGCGTCCCGCCCGTGTCCAAGAATTCGAATCCATGGAAAGCGAGCCCGAGTTGAACGACGCCCCCCTCGTCGACGTGGTCATCCCGGCCCTGAACGAACGGGAGTCGCTGCCGCTGGTGCTGGGCGACCTGCCCCGGGAGCGGCTGCGGAAGGTCTTCGTCGTCGACAACGGCTCCACCGACGGGAGCGCCGAAGTGGCCCGGGCCGCCGGCGCCACCGTCGTCGAGGAGCCCCGCCGGGGCTACGGAAGCGCTTGCCTGGCCGGTCTGGCCCGGGTGCGGGCCCAATCGACGCCGCCGGATATCGTGGTCTTTCTCGACGCCGACTACAGCGACCATCCTGACGAGCTGCCGAGCCTGATCGACCCGATCCTCGCCGGCGAGGCGGACTTCGTGGTCGGCTCGCGCATCCTCGGACGCTCGGAGCCCGGGGCGCTGCTGCCCCAGGGTCGCTTCGGCAACCACCTGGCCGGGTTCCTGATCCGCCGGCTCTACGGACTGAAGGTCACCGACCTGGGCCCCTTCCGCGCCATCCGCTGGGATGCGCTGGAATCCCTGGCCATGGTCGACCGGGACTTCGGCTGGACGGCGGAGATGCAGGTCAAGGCGGCGCGGCAGGGCCTGCGCTACCTGGAGGTGCCGGTCTCCTACCGTAAACGGCGAGGGGTCTCGAAGATCACCGGCACCGTGATGGGAACGATTCGGGCCAGCCACAAGATCCTGTACACGGTCTTCCGCTACAGCCGCTGAGCGCCCCACCGATTGGACAACCCCGGGGTCGACGGCGCCTAGTCGTTCTCGTGGGCGGTCTTGACCTCGAGGATCTCGAAGCGCTTCTTACCCGCCGGGATGTTGATCTCGATCTGGTCGCCGTTCTGCTTGCCCATCAGGCCGCGGCCGATCGGCGAGGTGGTCGAGATCAGCCCCTTGGCCAGGTCCGCCACCTCGGGCAGCACCAACTGGTAGTTGACCTCGCGCCCGGAGTCGAGATCCTTGAGCTTGAGGGTCGACCCGATCGCCGCCTTGTCGGTCGGCAGGTTGGACAGATCCATGGTGCTCAGGTCACCCAGGCGTTCCCGTAGCTGGCCGATGCGGGCCTTGACGAAGGACTGCCGCTCCAGGGCCGCGTGGTACTCGGCGTTCTCGCGCAGGTCGCCCAGCTCGACCGCCTTGGCGATCTCCTTGGGCAACTCGATGCGCAACTCGTGCTCGAGTGCCTTGAGCTCGGAGTCGAGCTTCTCGATGATCTCCTTCAACGGACGCCTCCTGATTCGCTTTACTTGCGCCCCGAGCGCAGCCTGAGCACTGTAATACCTCACGAGACCCGGGGCAAACCGGACCGATTTCGGACTCAGTACTTGTTGGTCGGGATACGGAATCCGTAGATTGGATGTTCGGATCCCGCTAACATGAAGAGGGTTCGCGGCATAGCGGCGCGACCCCTGGAGAACGCTGGTGAACATCAAATTCTTGCTGATCGGCGCAGGTTTCATCGCGAGCATGGGTCTTCTCATCGCCGTGGGCGTGTCTCAGAGCGGAGACATGCACTACTACGTCAGCGTCGGCGAGTTTCTCGACGGCGACCGCAACCGTCCCGACCTGCGGGTCAACGGCAAGGTCGCCCAGGGCACCATCCAGCGGCTGCAGGAAGGCCAGGAAGTTCGCTTCATGATGACCGACGGCGACCGGGAGCTCGCAGTGCACTACGAAGGGGTCGTGCCCGACACCTTCGTCGACCGGGCCGACGTGGTGGTCCAGGGCAACCTGGACGACTCGAGCGGCGTGTTCGAGGCCCACGAGCTGTTTGCCAAGTGCCCCTCCAAGTACGAGGCGGCCGACGGCGAAGAGGGCGCCTACGGAACCAACGACGGCTACGGCAACCCACAGGCCGGCGCTACCGCGCCCGCCGCTCCCGGAGCCGCCAGCCAGACTGCGGGACTGTCCGACTGAGCCCGCGAGGGAATTCCCCGTGATCCACCTGGGCTACTTCAGCCTGCTGTTCGCACTCCTCGCATCGGCCTGGGCCGGCCTCGGCTCGATGCTCGGCCTGGTCGGCCGCACCCGCGGCCTGCAGCGCAGCGCCGAGAACGCGATCCTGGCGTCGAGCGCCCTGATCATGGTCGCCATGGGCTGCCTCTGGTACGCCTTCCTGACCGACGATTTCCGCGTCAACTACGTCGCCAACTACTCGTCGACCTCCCAGCCGCTGGGCTACAAGATCGGCGCGCTGTGGGGCGGCCAGTCGGGCAGCCTGCTGCTGTGGGTCGCCATGCTGGGGGTCTTCTCCAGCGTGATGGTGCTGCAGAACCGCAAGAAGAACCGGGCGCTGATGCCCTACGCCGTCGCCGTCTGCGCCGCGGTGATGGGCTTCTTCCTGATCCTGCTCAATCTGGTCGAGGGCGCCCGCCCGTTCGAGACCGGTCCGATGCGCCCCGACGGCGCCGGCCTGAACCCGCAGCTCAAGACCTTCTGGATGATGATCCACCCGCCCTGCCTCTACCTGGGCTACGTGGCCTTCACCATCCCCTTCGCCTTTGCGGTCGGGGCCCTGGCAACCCGGCGTACCGGAGACATCTGGTTCCGCACCACCCGCCGCTGGACCCTGTTCGCCTGGTTCTTCCTCGGCCTGGGCATCCTGCTCGGCTCCTACTGGGCCTACGTGGAGCTCGGCTGGGGCGGCTACTGGGCCTGGGACCCGGTGGAGAACGCGTCTTTGATGCCGTGGCTCGTCGGCACCGCGTTCCTGCATTCGGTGATGATCCAGGAAAAGAAGGGCATGCTCAAGATCTGGAACATGTCGCTGATCATCCTGACCTTCAGCCTCTCGATCTTCGGCACGTTCCTGACCCGCAGCGGCATCATCTCCTCGGTCCACTCCTTCGCCACCTCGGACATCGGCCCGACCTTCTTCGGCGGCCTGTTCTCGATGGCCTCGGACACCGAGGGCATGACCGCGCTACGTAGCGGCTCGCTGCCCGACAGCTGGGAGCCGACGCTGGTCGGCGCTCTGGTGTTGCTGCTGGCGATGCTGGCCAGCGGCGGCGCCGCCCTGATGAGCGGCAAGAACCGGGGACCGCTGACGGTGATGACCGTGCTGGTCTTCTTCCTCAGCATGGCGTTCCTCTTCGGCTTCCTGCCCTTCGTCGTGTTCGGCTCGCTGACCCTGCTGATCCTGCGGCTGGACAGCCTCAAGAGCGAAGGGCGCCTCGAGTCGGTGCTCTCCCGGGAATCCTCCTTCCTGTTCAACAACATGATCCTGGTGGGCATGGCGCTGGTCGTGCTGCTGCTGACCATGTTCCCGATCCTGTCCGAGGCGGCCACCGGCCGGAAGGTCACCATGGGACCGGGGATCTTCAACCTGGTAAACATCCCCTGGGCGCTGGTGCTGCTGTTCCTCACCGGAGTGGGACCGCTGATCGCCTGGGGCAAGGGTGACCCGATCTTCACGCAGGCTGGAGCGGAGGGGACGCCTTCGAGAACTTGACCTACGCCCGGGA
>CAZBZH010000114.1:0-10227 GCA_964496265.1 uncultured Acidobacteriota bacterium
CACCGGTACCAACACCCACACCATCGGGTGCGTCCGCCGCGTCGCCGCGAGCGGGAGCGCCGCCGGGGGCGTCTGCCGCCTCCGCCTCCGCGGTTCGAACCCCCGGAACCCGAACGTCCGCCTCCACGGCGGCGTCCGCCTCCGTCGCCGCCGCCTTCGCGACCGCCCGCTCCTCGTAGCGCCATCTGTCAGTACCGCCTGGGGCAGAGGGCCCCGGCCTCGGTTGGGTGGATCAAAACTTCATCTCGTCCAACGGGGCGCCCCGAGCGCCCGCTGCGATGGAACGGGGCTGAGTCAGCCACAAAACACGGAAAGATGCAAGTTTTCCGTGTTTTTGACACCGGCTGGCCCCTGCGTTAACTTGAGCGGTGTCAGCTATTTGAAGTTTCCAGAGGGTCGATCACAAGATGAGCAAGACCGAACCGATCACCGCCGCGAACGTCACCAGTGCCGCGAGACGGAAACTCGCCGACATCGCCAAGGCCGACCTGTCCTGGAAGAAGGCCCTGGCAAAGTACCAGATTCCGGAGCTTCGTCTCGGGATCGGCCAACTCTTCACCGGGCCCCTGCCCTACGTGGCCATGTGGTTCGTCACCTACTTCGCCTACAAGGTGCACTGGCTGCTTGCCATCCCCTGCATCGTACTGGCCGCCGGTTTCTACCTGCGGTTGTTCATCGTGTTCCACGACTGCACCCACGGATCTTACTTCAAGAGCCGCCGCGCCAACGAGATCCTCGGTTTCTGGACCGGGGTGTTGGCCTTCACGCCGTTTCATCAGTGGCGGCAGCAGCACGCGATCCATCACGCGACCACGGGCGATCTCGACCGCCGCGGTTTCGGCGACATCTGGACGATGACCATCGACGAGTACAACGCCTCGTCGGCGTGGAAGAAGCTGGCCTACCGGGTGTCCCGCAACCCCGCGGTGTTCCTGCTGTTCGGGCCGCTCCTGGTCTTCATCGTTCAGTACCGCTTCCCCGATCGCCGCCTGGGTAAGCGAGAGCGCCGCAGCGTGCATCAGACCAACCTGGCGATTCTCGGCATCCTGGTGCTGGCGCACTTCACCATCGGCCTCAAGGCGTACCTGATGGTGCAGCTCCCGATCTTCCTGTTCGGCGGCGCCGTCGGCGTCTGGCTGTTCTACGTGCAGCACCAGTTCGAGGACACCGCCTGGGCCCGCCGCGAGCAGTGGGATTATCTCGAGGGCGCGCTCCAGGGCAGTTCCTTCTACAAGCTGCCCCGGATCCTGCAGTGGTTCAGCGGCAACATCGGCTTCCATCACATTCACCACCTGAACCCTCGGATCCCGAACTACTTCCTCGAGAAGTGCCACAAGGCCCATCCGCTGTTCCAGCAGGCGCCCAAGATCACGCTGTTCTCCAGCCTGAAGTCGGCGTTCCTGCATCTGTGGGATGAGCGGGAAGGCAAGCTCGTCAGCTTCCGCCGGGCCCGCAGGTTGACCCGCGAGCGCAAGGCGGCCGCCTAGGCTTCTCGCCCGGGCTTCCCCACACCCTTCGAGCGTCCCGCACGCGAGCTATCTCGCGGGCGTGGAGCCGTGTCCTCGCCACGTTGCCGGGTTTGACGGAGCACCGAATCGGGCCCATGATCGATCGGTAGGGATTGTCCCGCTCCGAGGAGAGCCGATGCGTAAGCCCGCGATGTTGCTGTGTGCCCTTTGCCTCTGCATGGCCGGCGTGATTGCCGCGCCGCCTGCCGACGGGGAGCTCGCCCGCTCGATCGTGATCATGGAGCCCGATGACGGCACCCCGATCCGGCCCGGTGAGAAGTTCGAAATCGTGATCCGCATGGCGGATCATCCGGACATCGAGTACGTCGAGGCGGCCGATCTTCTCGGCGGCACGAGTCGTCCGGGGCGGGCCACCGAGACATCCGACGACGGCCTCTGGCACGTGCCCGTCCGGATTCCCCGGGATGCCATCGGTGAGCGGGAGTTCCGGGTCGTGGCGGGGCTGCGGGACGGCGACGGGGTGACCCGTGTCGAGGGAGGCACCGTCGAGCTGGCCATCGATCTCGAGGGGATCCACGTCAAGCTGTTCGCGATGAAGCCGGCCAAGATCTTCTGCGACCCCGAGCAGCAGTCCGAGGCCCAGTTGATCGTCCGTGCCCGTTTCTCCGACGGAGAGGCCCGGGACATGACCCGGGGCAAGCTGGGTACCCGCTACCGTTCCACCAATCGCGAGGTTGCCGAGGTCGATGCCGACGGCAAGGTGACCTGTCTGGCGCCGGGCCGCGCCCTGGTGTTCGCCGAACTCGACGAGAACTCGGCCCAGGCGACGATCGTGGTCGAGGAGCCCGAACCCTAGCCCCCGGCCTGAACGAGCGATTCAACAAGAAAGGGGCGGCCCGGAGGCCGCCCCTTTTGTCTGTCTGCGAACCGGAGACTAGTCGAGGCGGACCACCCGGGGGTCGGCCAGCGGCTCGGGCAGATCGACGGTGCCGCCGAGGGCGTCGACGATGTACTCCTCGCGCATCTGCTGCGCGCCGGTCTGGGTCGCGGCGACCGCCTCGGCCACGGCGAAGGCGGCGTAGCCGTCGCCCCCGGTGGCGGTGAAGCTGTTGGTGGCCAGCACGAAGCTGTCGTTCAGTGCCGCGGCGTTGACCATGCCGTTGGTGACCATGTTGACGATGGTGCCGTCGGCCTTGGTGATGGTCAGCTCGCGCACACGCGACGCCTCGGTCAGCGATTCCTGGTTCTCGACCCCCGGAAAGCTGGCGTCATAGGACAGCTGGATGCCGGCGATCTGGGGGAAGCGCCCGTCGGCCGCGGGCACGCGGCTGACCGAGTTCTCCATGGTGGCCAGCAGCTGGTCGCCGCTGAGGCGCAGCACGGTCAGGCGGTTGTCGAAGGCCAGCGCCGCCTGGATCGTCAGGCGGATGATGCTGGGGCCGACGATGGTGTCGCGGATACCGCCGCCGTTCTTCAGGGCCACGTCCACGTCGATGCCCAGCTCGCGCTCGGCGCCCCAGACGGTGGAGTCGGCGGCCAGGCGGCCCAGGTTGGTCTCGCGGCCGCGCACGTCGGCGCGGTTCCCGTTGAGCGGAGCCGTGGTGGTCGCCACCTCGGTGAACAGGTTCTGGATCAGCGCGGTGTTCTGGATGTCGTCCCACACCCGCTGGATCGATTCCTTGGGGTTGAGCTTGTTCTTGCCCAGCACCTCGGCCAGGGCGGCCTTGCCCTCTTCGGTGGTAGCGATCGGTCCGGAGCGCTCGTCGACCGCGACGATGTCGCCGTCGGCGTCGAACTCGATCATCAGGTTGCCGATGTAGCGGTACTGTTGATCGGAGTTGATCACCAGCACGTCCTGGCCCTCCATGTCCTCACGGACGGTCGGGTAGTCGGCACTCGGCGAGTCCTCGGGACGCAGCAGGTTGAACGGACCGTTGGGCTGCTGCTTGGCCATGAAGCCGGTGCTGCCGGCGGCGATGATCACGTCGATACCGCGCAGGGACTGGGCCGACAGCGGGTCGCCGGTGAAGTCCTGGGCGTGGTCCAGCAGGAAGATCTTGTTGACGCCGATCTCCTCGAGGTTGTCCACCTCCTCCAGCACCTGGGTCACTGCCGAAACCAGCGGCTGGTTGGTGATCGGATCGCGGCCGCCGACGAAGTCGAGTCCGCCCAGGGTGTTCAGCGGATCCTCGATCACGTTGAAGAAGTCCGCCGGAGCGCGGCCGATCAGGCCGATGCACTCGCCGCCGACCCGCACGATGGTGCTCTTGACCACCTTGCCCTTGACCCGCGTGTTCTTGGTCCGGTCCTTGCCGATCTCGATCTCGGGGACCGAGGGATCGGTCTCGACGTTGTCGAAGTCCAGGTTGACCGCCACCATCGGATACTCGGCGGCGTTCAGCATCTCGGCGAACTCGTTGATCGTGCCGTCGAACTCATGGTTGCCCATGCCGTTAGCCGCCAGATCCATCTCGTTGTAGATCTCGATGTCGGCGAGGCCCGGCGCGCCGAAGCGGTCGACTTCGGTGGACGCCCGGTAGAACGGACCGGGGATGGTGTGGTCCCCCACGGTGACGTGGAGGGTTTTCATCTTTTCCTTGAGACCGAGGGCCAGCAGGCCGCGGTAGAGCGCGGCGTAGTTCAGGATCTTGGGCTCCAGGGTGTTGGGATCCTGGAACGAGGACTCGTTGTCCGAGCTGTGCAGGATCTGCAGCTTCAGCCCCTTGCCCGCGCTCGGGCACTGGCCGCGGCCGGCGCCGCCCTGAAGGTCGAGGTTCCCGGGTTCGAGCCGGTTCAGGTCCTGCTGGGCCTGGAGGCCGGTGATGGCGAGGGCGCCGACGATCAGCGCCGCGACGAACTTCCGCATGAGCGATCTCCTCGGCCGGCGCGAGCGGCCGGCCACGTTGGGGGTGAAACGGTGGAAGGCGGAAGACCTCCCGCCGATCCATCACGCTAGAGGAGCTCGGTGAACGGGGAATGACAGGCCGGTGAACGACCGATGGCAGCTGGGTGAACGATGCATGACGGGTTCGCGACGGCCGCGAAACGCGGAGCCGGACGGTCTTCTTTGGCTCGCGGCGCCGCCGGTCGTCTCGCGTGCTTCGTGTCGAGAGCGGGGGCTCAGGAGGCCGCGGAAGCGGCTGCCGACGAGGCCGCGGTGGCGGCGATGACCGCGGTGACCGCCGCCTGCTGGGCATCGAGCACCGCCTGGATGCTGCGCAGGGCCGCCACGTCGGCGGCGTCGGCCGCGTTCTGCTGCTTCTCCAGGTCGCCGGCCAGCACCAGACTCGAGGCCAGGGTGAAGGCGATGTCCGCCGACGGCCGGGGCCGGGCCTCCCGCAGCTTCTCGCGCAGCTTCAGCACCCGGGCGGCGGCCTGGCGGGGCGCCAGCGAGGTCAACGCCAGGATCGCGATCTCGTCGTAGCTGCGGCTGCTGACCCGGTAGCCCAGGGAGCGCAGGGCGCCGGCGATGGTAATGAACCGGTTGGCCGCCCGGAAGGCGCGGCGCGGGGAGAGTGCCAGTAGATGGCTGGCCAACTGCAGTGGGTTGCCCCGGGTAAAGCGGGCCCCCCGCAGTTGCTCGTACGCCTTCTCCACCTCGACGGCGACCTCCTGTACGGCCGTGTCTCGAGTCGCGTGCATCGCGGCCATCGGGTAGTCGTCGCTGCCGGTCAGGAAGCGGTGATCCCGCTTCCAGTGGTCGAGGATGTCCCGGGTGCGGTCGATGGTCCGGTCGGGAACCGCTTCACCCCGGTGGTGAATGGCCAGCACGACTCCCGCCAGGACCTCGTAGATGCCTCCCCGACGCATCTTGCGGGCGCGGAACCCCTCCCGGACCTCCTCGACGGAGCGGTGCACCGCCGTGGGCTCGAGCTCGTTGCGCAGGATCATGGCGGCCACGGCGTAACGGATCGAGGAGCGCAACGGACTGAACCACCCCGCCTGGTCCCTCAGGGTATCGGCGACCCGCTCGAGTTCGACATGGGGGCGCTCGAGGGGAGAGGCGATCAGCGACATCGCGGCGAAGCGCAGCACGGTGACGTCGGTGCTCCAGCGTTTGTGGCTGCGCAGCTCTTCGAAGCGTTCCAGGTAGGTCGTCAGGTCGTTCAAGGCCGTGTCCTCCAGGCGTCATTGTCGCACGGCGTTCGACGCCCTTCGGTGTAGCCGGCCCAAAAAAAGAACCGGCCCAGAGGGCCGGTTCATCGCGTTCGTCTGTCGTTGCCGTCTAGGGCCGGCCGCCCTGTCGGCGGTCCTCCCGGGTCTCGCGGCGATCCTCGCGGAGTTCGCGGCGGTCCTCCCGGGCTTCCAGCTTGTTCTGGCGGTTCTCGATCTCCGCCAGACGCACCAGTTCGGTCATCACCGAACGGCGCTGCTCCAGGCTGACCTCGTCGTACTTGCCCTGCAGTCCGCGGAAGGTGTGGGCGGCATCGAGGCGGGCGTTGATCAGGTAGGCCTCCTGCTCGACGTCACCCCGGTCGTCCCGCAGATCGCGGCGGTCGTCTCTCAGATCCCGCCGATCGTCCCGGCGCACGTGGCCGGCGGCGCCGTCCCGGCGGTTGCCCCGCACCTCGCGGCGGCTGGAACGGACCTCCCGTTCGCTCTGGCGGACCTCACGGCGAGCCTGGTTGACCTCGCGGCGACCCTCGCTGAGTTCGGCGTTGAGCAGCCGGGCCAGTTCGTTGTCGATGGCCCGCAGCATCTCCCGGTTGTTGGCCTCACGGGCCTCGTCGAAGCGCTGAACCAGGGCCACCAGGCGTCCGTGGTCGCGCACGTCGTCGCGGGCGTGGGCGCGGTTGTAGCGCAACTGCCGGTGGTCTCCGGCCCGTTCGGTGGCGTTGCGGCGCTCCTGGCCGACGGCGGCCGGAGCGAGCAAGGCGGCGATTACAAAGATGAAACCGAGTTTTTGGATCACGTGGTGCTCCGAGATGTCCCAGGTTGAGTCGCGGGAGACCGGGGCTTTCCCGCGACTCCCGAACAAAATCTAGGTTTTCTCCATCCTCGATCAAGTCGGCGGCAACGCGGCCGATGCACTCCCGGTCTAGGGATATGGGCAAGGGCAGAGAATGAGTCTCCACATCGAGGCCGGCGGCGGGCTACGGCCGCAGCGCGGCTTCACGCTGGTCGAACTGATGGCGGCCCTCGTCATCGTCGGCTTGATTGCCGGAATCGGTTCGGTCGGCTATGTGCGCACCCTCGAGGAGGCGCGCTACACCCAGGCCGTGACGGACCTGACTTCGATCGCCCAGGAGCTGCGGGCCTATGAGATCGCGACCCGCGACCTGCCCTCCAGCCTTTCGGAGTTGGGCGTCGACCTCACCGATCCCTGGGGCCATCCGTACGAGTACAGCAACTTCGACGACATCCCGAAGGGGAAGCGCCGTAAGGACAAGTTCCTGACGCCGCTGAACTCGGATTTCGATCTATTCAGTGCCGGGCCCGATGGAGGCTATCAGGCGCCGTTGACCGCCAAGGCCAGCCAGGACGATGTGATCTACGCCGGGGACGGCGCCTACATCGGTCCGGCCGATGAGTTCTGATGGCGCTCCAGGGCACATTCCTGCAGAGCCGGGTCGCACGCCAGCTTCTCGCCCTGTTTCTGCTATGCGCGTTCCTGCCCATGGTCCTGCTCGGGGTGGGCGTCTTCGCCTGGGAGCACGGCCGCGAATCCCAACGGGCAGCCGAGCGGCTGCGCGCCGAGTCCAAGCAGGTCGGGATGAACCTGTTCGCTCGACTGACCACGCTCGAGCAGCAACTCGGCATGTACGCTCGCGTGCTTTCCGAACAGTGCGAGCCTTGCGCCGCCCGCTGTGCGAGAGCCCGGGACGAGGAGCACGTGATCGGATTCCGGTCGGTGTCCGTCGACGCGGGTTGTGCCCAGGGGCCGAGCCTGCTGGCCGGGAAAGCTCTCGGGCATTTGCCCTGGACCAGCCGCCCGGCGACGTTTCCGGCCCTGCGGGTTGTCCAGCGCGAAGCCGGCGATTCTTCGACGGAGGCTCGCATCTTCGTCGCGGTCGCTCATGGGGAGGGCTCGCCGGGCTACGCCATCGGGGAAGTCGACCCGGACTTTCTCTGGGCTCCTCTGAAGAACCCGGACTCCGGATCGAGTTCCGCGGTCATCTCGGCCGATGGAGCGGTGCTCTACCGATCGAGTTCCGACGTCGAGCCGATGCTGGTCCAGGCCTCCCAGGCCAAGGCAACGTTCGAGTGGGACCACGTCGGTGAGGCCCAGCGCGCCGGCACCTGGAGCCTGTTCCTCGGTGGAGGGTTTCCCGGTGCCCAGGCATGGAATGTCGTTTACTCCGAGCCGAGCGAAATGCTCGAGCGCTCTTCTCGGTCGGTCGGCATCCTGGCGCTGATGATCCTCGGCCTATTCATGAGCGCGACCTTTCTTCTCTCGATGTTTGTGCTCCGCAGGCGGATGACCCCCCTCGATGACCTGATGGCGGGGACCGTGCGTGTCGGTGAGGGAGACCTCCGTACCCGCGTCGAAGTCTCGTCCAACGACGAGTTCGGTGCTCTGGCCGGCGCGTTCAACCGCATGGCCGAGCGGGTCGAGCGGCAGATCACCCTGATTCGCACCTCCGCGGATATCGACCGCGCGGTGCTTTCATCGCTCAGCCAGGATGTGATCCTCAGTTCGTTCCTGGACGGAATGAAGCGCATCACCGGTGCCCGGGCGGCGATGATCACGATCCAGGATCCTGCCGCCGAGTCGTCGAGGCGGACCCTCGTGTCCGGTCCCGAGGGATTCCGCGCCTTCGGCTCCCTGGAAAGAGCGGTCGCCAAGTCTCCGGCGGTGCGCGAGATCCTGCGGGATCTGGAGCGTGAGTTGACTCCGGCATACGGGTACAACCGTGAGGTCGCCATCGACGGCAAGGTTGCCGGGGTGATTTCCCTGGCCAGACCGTCGCAAGAGGTTCCGTACGCGGATCAGGCAGTCGAGCGTCTGTTGCAGCAGGTGGCGATCGCCCTGAGGAACTCGCGACTCCTGGCCCGGGTCGAACATTCCAATCGAGAGACCCTGGAGGCCCTGGCCCTCGCCATCGACGCGAAGTCGCGCTGGACCGCGGGCCACTCGACCCGCGTCACCGAGATGGCCCTGCGCCTCGCCCGCAAGATCGGCGCGGACGCGGCGACCCTCGAGCGGCTGTCCCGCGGAGGGCCGCTTCACGACATCGGCAAGATCGGGGTCTCGGCCGAGGTGCTGGACAAGCCGGGCCGCCTGACCCCCGAGGAGTTCGACGAGATCAAGCAGCACACGGTGATCGGTGTGCGGCTGCTGGCGCCGCTCTCGGCGTTCTGCGACGTGCTGCCGATCGTGCGCCAGCACCACGAGCGATGGGACGGCAAGGGGTACCCCGATGGCCGTGCCGGTGAGGAGATCCATCCTGACGCCCGGATCCTGGCGGTGGCCGACGTGTTCGACGCACTGATCGCCGACCGGCCCTATCGCGCGGCGATGCCGATCGAGAAGGTCCGCTCGATTCTGCTCGAAGGAGCGGGCACCCAGTTCGCGCCGGGCCTGGTCGAGGCCTTTCTGGAAATGTTGGATGAGCAGGGCTTTGAACCGGGAGCCGGAGCGCAGGCCACGCCGTCCGTTGTCGAGGTTCGGGAGGCGGGATGAGGACCAGCCGTTGCCGTGTCGCCGTGCTGTTCGGTTTGCTGCTTCTGCTGCTGCCGGCCACGGCTTGTGACGAGAGCCTGGAGAGCCTGCCCGAAATGGCCTGGGGTACCTGGACCACGCGGCATGACCGCTATCCGGGGAACTACCTGACACTCAGCGCCAAGTCGGTGGTCTTCGGCCAGACCGGCGGCACCGAGCACCGGGCCAATATCCAGCGGGTCGAGGTCGACTACCACCGCAAGGGGATGATCTACCGGATGGACTGCTTCGCCCCTCTCGAGGGGGCCGAGTACCAGTTCTCGGTCATCGTCTCCGACAAGGAAGGGGGGCGCTTGTATCTGGAGAACCGGCCCCAGGCCACGTGGTGGAGGAGATAGCCATGCATTCGAAGCGAAATACGACCAGTACGCCGCTACTCCAACGCCGCATCCAGTTCCGTTTCTTTCGCATCTCCCTGCAGTACTTCGTGCTGCTGATCGGCTTTCTCGCCGCGGTGTTGATCGTGCCGCCGGCCATCGAGATCTGGCGCGGGGGGGCCTCGGCGGTCGAGGGGCCGGCGGCGGCGCTGTTCCTCTACCTGCACGCGCGGATGTGGCCGGCCCTGTTGGTGGTGCTGACCCTGTTCGTCGTCCACTCCATGCTGTTCTCCCACCGGATCGCCGGTCCGTTGCTGCGGTTCCGCCGCATCTTCCAGCGGATCGGGGATGGGGATCTTTCGATGGAGGTGCGGATCCGCCACGGGGACTACCTGCACCCCGAGGTCGAAGCACTCAACGGGATGATCGACGGGGTGCGCGGGCGGCTGTGGAGAATTCAGCGCGCGTCGGGGAAGATCGACCGGGTCGCGATGCGCTGCTACGCCGCCGCTCAGACCCATCCGGGTCTGGCCTCCGATCTGGCCGAGCTTCAGGAGCGGGTCCGGGAGATCGAGGCGGCGCTGGATGAGTTCGAGCTGGGGCGCGCCCCGGTGGAACACCGGGACGCGCCATCGCAGGAAAGCCGCTCCGCCTGAGCCGGACTCAGGCGGTTTCGATCAGGGGCAGGTGCCGACCGACTGGGGGGCGCAGGCCGAGGCGCTGACCGCGCGCTCCGCACCGCCGCTATCGACCCCGTAGGAGCCTTCGTTGCCCGAGG
>CAZBZH010000115.1:0-10216 GCA_964496265.1 uncultured Acidobacteriota bacterium
CTCCAGGGCGAACACCTCCTGCAGGGTGTTGACGAAGCCGAAGGGCACCCGCCGTCGCCGCAGCCGCTCCTCGACATCGGCGGCGTCCAGGCTCGCGATCGCCGCGGCCAGCGCCTCGCGGACCCGGGCTCGCTCCTGAACCCGGCCCCGGTTGCGGGCCAGCAACGGGTCGGTGGAGAGCTCGGCCAGCTCCAGCGCCCGGACCAGATCCCGCCACTGGCGATCGGTCCCGACCGCCAGCACCAGCGGCCGCCGGTCGCGGGTCTCGAACAGCGCGCCGTAGGGCACGATGTTGGGGTGCTCGGAACCCATCCGCCGGGGAACCTGGCCGGTCAGCAGATAGTTGCTCGCCTGGTTGGCCAGGGACGCCACTGCCGCGTCAAAGAGCGACACGTGAATCCGCCTCCCCTGCCCGTCCCGTTCCCGCTGCAACAGCGCCAGCAGCAGCGCTTCCTTGAGCTGATGCGCCGCCAACAGGTCGACCAACGCCACCGGCATCTTGCAGGGTGGGCCGTCGGCCTCGCCGTTGAGAAAGGTGAAACCGCTCTCGGCCTGCAGCACCGCGTCGAAACCCGGACGGCCGTGCAGAGATCGAAGCCTGGGCCGTCGCGCGCTGGGCGGAGATCCGCGCGTCGATCAACCCGGGGTTGAGCGCCGTCAACGTCCCAGGGTCGACCCCCAGGCGCTCGGCGTCCCCGGGTTTGTAGCTGGCCAGCACCACGTCCGCCCGGGCGACCAGGTCGTGGACCACCTTGCGGCCCGCGTCCGAGGCCACGTCGAGGGCGATGGAACGCTTGCCCCAGTTGGCGCAGGCGAAGTAAGCGGAGATCGTGCCCGAGGCGTCCTCGCCGGGCAAGCGCCAACCGCGGGTCGGGTCGCCGCCGGTGGCCGGGTTCTCGACCTTGATCACCTCGGCGCC
Organism: uncultured Acidobacteriota bacterium; assembly: GCA_964496265.1. GTDB lineage: Bacteria > Acidobacteriota > Polarisedimenticolia > Polarisedimenticolales > Polarisedimenticolaceae > Mor1. The sequence goes on from CAZBZH010000115.1 coordinate 920, forward strand.
GGCCTCGGCCAGGAACTGCCCCGTCGCCGGTCCGGCGAGAATCGCGGCCAGTTCGACGACCCGCAGTCCGGCGAGAGGCGCGGCCACGTCAGACGTTGACGAAGCGCCGGGTGCGCACATTGACGATCAGCCCGATGCCGCAGGCGGTGGCCAGGAGCGCCGAGCCGCCGTAGGAGACCAGGGGCAAGGGCACCCCGATCGTCGGCAACTGTCCCAGCACCATCCCGATGTTGATCGTCAACTGCCCCAGAAGCCAGGCGACGACCAGCAGGCACATGTAGGTGCCCAGCCGGTCCTGGGCCAACCTCGCCGCGGCCAGTCCGCGCACCAGCAGAAAATAGAAGAGCCCCAACACGCTCGCGGCGCCGACGAAGCCCAACTCCTCGGCCAGCACCGCCATGACGAAGTCGGTGTGCTGGGCCGGCAGGTACTTGAGCTGGCTCTGGGTGCCGCGGAAGACCCCCTTACCGGTCAGCCCTCCCGAACCGATGGCGATCTTCGACTGCCGCGCCTGGTAGCCGACCCCTTCGGGGTCGCGGCCGGGATCGAGGGTCGTCAGGATCCGTTCCTTCTGGTAGGTGTTGAGCTGGGTCCAGCCGATGGGAAGCAAGGGCAGCATGATCAGCATCACGATGCCGACCACCTTCCAGCGCACTCCGCCGAGCAACACCGCCGCCGCGTAGATCGGCAGGAAGGTCAACGCGGTCCCGTCGTCTGGCTGGGCCGCGATCAGCCCCATGGGCATGCCGACCAGGATGCCCATCTCGATCAGGTGCCGCAGACGGATTCGATCCCGCACCCTCAGCGCCAGATAGGCAGCCAGCACCAGACAGGTGGTCCACTTGGCCAGCTCCGAGGGCTGCAGGCGCATCGGTCCGAAGACGAGCCAGGATTGGTTGCCCGCCACGGTGCGCCCGAAGAACAACACCGCCACCAGGCCCGCCATCGCCGCGGCGTGGAGCGCCAACGCCAGCTCGGCCCAGATGTGGTAATCGATCGCCACGACGATGGCGCCGACCACCAGCGCGATCAGCGCCCAGATCACCTGGCGCTGCCACAGACCGCTGCCGTCGGCCTCGTCGTGGGTGGCCGAGGCGATGCCGACGATGCCGATCGCCACCAGCGCCAGCGCGACGCCGATGGTGGTCACATCGAGGTTATCGAGCAGCCGGCGGCCGTAGACCATCGATCCTCCCAGCACCGACCGGGCGGGACACTCTCAGCGATTCGTCCGCCTCCTCGGTGGCGGGTTCGCTGGGGTAGAAGAACTCGGTCAACACGTCCCGGGCGATCGGGGCGGCCGACGTGCCTCCATGACCGCCGTGTTCGACCACGATGGCGAAAGCGATGGTCGGATGGTCGCTCGGAGCGTAGCCCACGAGCCAGGCGTGGTCCCGCTCGGCCTTGGGCAGTTCGTCGGCGTCGATCCCCGCCGAGTGTTTGAACACCTGGGCGGTTCCGGTCTTGCCGGCGACCTGGATGCCGCGGACCGCCGCGGTCTTGGCCGTGCCGTCATTGACCGCGTCTTCCAGCGCCAGGTTGACCAGCTTGAAGGTCATGGGATTGACCGCGACCGCCTGGCTCTTCGGCGGCTTGCCGGCGACCAGCCTCAGATCGGGGCGGCGCCCACCGGTGGCCACCGTCGAGATCATGCGCACCATCTGCACCGGCGTCACCGCCAGCAAGCCCTGGCCGATGGAGACGGAGATGGTGTCCCCCGGGTACCAGATCTCCTTGAGCGAACGCTGCTTCCACTCCCGGGACGGCAGGATGCCGGTTTCCTCCCCCGGAATCGACGCGCCGCTGGGCTGGCCCAGGCCGAACATCCAGCCGTAGCGGTGGATCTCGTCGATGCCCATGTCCTTACCCAGCTGGTAGAAATAGACGTTGCAGGACTTGGCCAGCGCCTTGCGCAGGTCGACCCAGCCGTGCCCGCCCCGCTTCCAGCACAGGCGACGCCGGCCGTAGTAGGTTGCCGAGCCGTTGCAGAACACCCGGTGGTCGGGGGTCACCTCCCCGGTCTCGATGCCGGCCACCGCCATCAGCACCTTGAAGGTCGAACCGGGGGCGTAGAAGCTGTCGATGGTGCGGTCGTGCAGCGGGCGGCGGGGATCGTTCTGGATACGGCCCCATTCCTTGTGGGTCACGCCCCGGGCGAACATGTTGGGGTCGTAGGTCGGCGTCGAGACCATGGCCAGGACCTCGCCGCTGCGCGGATCGACGAACACGCCGGCTCCGGCCTCGTCCCCCAGGGCCTTGCGCAGCACCCGCTGCAGGCGCATGTCCAGGGTCAGCTTGAGCTGGGTCCCGTCCTCGGGCTCCTGCCCCATCCGCGAACGTCCCGGAACCCGGCGTCCGAGATTGTTGACCGAGACGTACTTCCAACCGCGGCTACCCCGCAGCCGGTCGTCGAAGGCCCGCTCGAGGCCGGACTTGCCGACGATGTCGCCGGGCCGCAGTCCCTCCCGGCCGTCGAGTTCCCGTTCGCTGACCTCGCCGACGTGGCCCAGGGTGTGGGCCACCATGTCGTCCTCGTGGTAGTTCCGGCGGGGCGCCTGGATCACCTGCACCGAGGGGAACCACTCGCGGCGCGCCTCGATCCAGGCCAACTCCTCGAGGCCGACATCCTCCTTGAGCACCACCGGCTCGAACAGCGGACGGCCCCGCTTCTTCGCCAGGCGCTTCTCCAGTTCCTCCACCGAGGTCTCGAGGATCGGCGCCAGCCGGCGCAGCTCCTCGCTGCGGTCGCCCCGGTCTTCCCGGCTCAGCACCAGGGTCAACGACGGCGTGGTCGAGGCGATCACCCGCTCGTTGCGGTCGACGACCACCCCGCGGCTGGGCAGGATCGCGATCCGGCGCAGCCGGTTGTTCTCGGCGAGCTCGGCGTAGGTGTCGCCACGGACGGTCTGCAGGTACCAGAAGTTGAGGCCGAAGGTGACGATCAGGACCAGCAGCGCGGCGTGGAGCAGACGGACCCGGATATCCAACCGGCGGACACTCAGGTACTCCTTGTGCACCCAACGCTCGCGATAGTCCATCGCCTCTCCTACGCCCGGCTTTCCAGGTGGACGCCCGCCGGGCGCCCGACCAGCCGTTCCATCCAGCGGAAGGACACGGTCATCAACAGCCCGGTCACCAGGGCCCGCACCACCACGGTCAACACCACCGGCCCCAGCACCCGCTGATCCAGCAGCTGCCGCAGACCGACATCCAGCAGGCTATCGGCCAGGGACACCGCCGCTCCCGAGACGAAACGTCCCAGGGGCTGGTTCAGATCGAAGCGGGAGCCGAGCCCACCCAGGGCCCAGCCGATCAAGGTCTTCTTGAAGCCGTTGATGCCCAGGGTTCCAGCGTGGAGCCAGGCGTCCTGCAGCAGGCCTCCGCCGCAGCCGACCAACATCGCGCCCCGCTGGGAGTGGGTGATGCCGTACCAGCAGACCGGAAGCAGCATCAGGTCCACGTAGTTGCCCGAGAGCGGCCACAGATAGCCCAGGCCGGCCTGGAGCCCCAGGCAGATCAGGATCGCCAGCAGGCCGCGGAGCGAGCTCACGCGCCCTCCGACAGGGTCTCGACCTCGAGCAGAGGCCCTCCCACCGGCTCGAGCAACACCAGCACTTCCTCGAGCGACTCGAGGTCCACCTCGGGATCGACGTGGATCAACTTGCTGATCCCCTGGTCCCCCTGCACCAGGGAGACCACCCCGATGCCGAGCCCCTTGGGAAACACGCCATCCTGTCCCGAGGTCACCACCCGGTCCCCGAGGGCCACGTCGGAAAACTGCGAGACGTACTCGAGCTCCAACACCTCGCCGTTGCCCAGGGCGATGCCCTTGACCCGGCTGCGCTGCACGATCGCGCCGACGCCCCCGCGGGGATCGGTCAGCAGGCGTACCTTGGCGTGACTGGCGTTGGCCGAGATGACCCGGCCGACGGCGCCACCCCAGGCCACCACCGGAAGATCGATGTGGACACCGTCGTCGGTGCCCCGGTCGATCACGATCACCCGCTCGTCGGTGCTGAGGGTCGCGGTCACCACCCGGGCGCCGATGGAGTCGGGGAACAGATCTTCGCGCATGCCGAGCAGCCGTCGCAGCCGGTCGTTCTCCGCGGCGTACTCCCCCTGGCGCGCGGTCTCGAGTCGCAGGGCGTTGACCCGGGCGCGAAGCTCGGTGTTCTCCCGCCGGGCTTCACGGAGTTCGCGCACGTTGCGGAACAGTCCGGAAACCGATCCGCCGACCCAGCGGGCCGAGGAGACGACCGGCGAGGTAACCCACATCATCCCGCGTTCGAGCAGAGAGGCCCCGTCGCGGCCGCGACTGTCGGCGGCCATCAGGAGCAACTGACCGAACAGGAGAACGACCAGCAGGATTGCGTTCGGTCGGGCCGGGTTGCGGGCCGTCATCTCGGCCGACACCTCCCTGTTTCATGAGACCGAACCCGGTGCCCGGGGAATGCGGGCCACCGACGGCGCATCAGTCGATGGCGACCTTTCGCAGCAGGTTGAAGTCCACGAGCACCTTGCCGGTTCCCATGACCACCGAGGTCAGCGGGTCGTCGGCGATGGAGACGGGCAGGCCGGTCTCCTCGCGCAGGCGCTTGTCCCGGTTCTTCAGCAGCGCGCCGCCGCCGGTGAGCACGATTCCACGGTCGACGATGTCGGCGGACAGCTCCGGAGGCGTTTGCTCGAGGGCTACGCGCACCGCTTCGATGATGGTCGCCACCGGCTCGGCCAAAGCCTCGCGGATCTCCTCGTCGGAGATGGTCACGGTCTTCGGCACGCCTTCGACGAGATCGCGTCCCTTGATTTCCATCGTGAGCTCTTCGTCGAGCGGGAACGCGGAACCAAGTTTCATCTTGATCTCTTCCGCGGTGCGCACGCCGATGAGCAGGTTGTACTTGCGCTTGATGTACTGAATGACCGCTTCGTCCATCTCGTTACCGGCGACACGCACCGAACGGGAGTAGACGATGCCGGCCATCGAGATCACGGCGACGTCGCTGGTACCGCCACCGATGTCGACGACCATGTTGCCCGTCGGTTCGGTGATGGGAAGACCGGAACCGATCGCGGCCATCATCGCCTGTTCGACGAGATAGACCTCGGTTGCCTTCGCCTTCATCGCCGAGTCGCGCACGGCGCGCTTCTCGACCTGGGTGATCTCACTGGGAACGCCGATGACGATACGCGGACGAACACCGATGCGACGGTTGTGCGCTTTCTTGATGAAGTCGGAAAGCATGCGTTCGGTGTGTTCGAAGTCGGCGATGACGCCGTCCTTCATCGGGCGGATCGCTTCGATGCTGCCGGGAGTGCGTCCGAGCATCTCCTTGGCATCCTTGCCGACCGCTTCGACCCGTCCGGTTTTCTGGTTTACCGCGACGATCGAGGGCTCGCTGACGACGATTCCACGGCCCTTGCTGAACACCAGCGAATTGGCCGTGCCGAGGTCGATGGCGAGGTCATTTGAGAAAAGAGACAATACGGATCGAGGCGTCCAGCCCACGAGCCTCTTGCCGTTCTTGCTTTCCAGCGGCCAATTCATAAGTATGCGTCTGCCCGTCCCCGAGGGCTTGCCGAACGTGATAACCCTCTCAAAGTCAGTATCTTAACGACCGCCCTACAGGGAGGCAACTCCGGGTGCCTCTTTTTTCGTGATTTTCCGGTTTCGGGGTTGGCAAGAACCGGGCCAGGATCGGGTCAGGATGACCCGGTGCAACCGGCCGGAGGCGGGGCAAAACTGCCGAGCGGCCCCTGCCGGGGGCCGCGGATCGAGCTTCCGGCCCGACCCTACCACTGCTCGACGAAGGTCGAACGGGTGGTGGTCGCTTCGTTTCCGGCGTTGTCCTGGGCGACGAAGCGAACCTCGTTCACCCCCTCTTCACGCAGCCGCACCACCGAGTAGAAAGAACCGTCTTCGCTGACGTCGATCTTCTCGTTGTCGATCCAGAGATTCGCGCCGGGCTCGGTCATGCCGTTGATGATCAGCATCGGACCGACCTGCACGAACTCGGTGACGCGAATTTCCGGCGGCGTGGTGTCGGCGCGATCGCGAATGACCTGGCTCGAAACCCGGAAACGTCGCGGCGCGCTGAACGAGCCCTGCACGTTCCCCGGAGAGACCGCGGCGACCCGCCAGTAGTAGTCGCCGGCGTCCACCCCCTGGATCTCCGCCGACGTGCCCTTGCGGATGGCGTCGTAGATCGGGTTGGTGAACAGGATCTGGTCGGCAATCATCAGCTTGTATTCCCGGGCGCCGGGGACCTCTTCCCAGTTGAGGCTCAGAGTCAGTTGCCGTGGATTCTGATGGACGAAGACCCGCTCGTCGGAGGGGCTGACCAGCCGGGGGATCCCCGGCAACAGTTCCTTGGCTCCCAGTTGACCCGATGCGTTGGCCCGGATGCGTTCTCCGGCCTCCACCGCCTCGCGGCGATCGGGGGTCTCGACCTCGACCGTGCCCTTGAACACGTCGATCACCGAGGTCTTCTGCTGCCGGTCGAAGGCGACCCGAATCTCACCGGCATCGACGGCCCGCGCCGAGACGCGACCGGCAGAAACCTCGTGATATGAACCATTTACCTGCTGATCCCGGGTCGAGGAGGTCACCTCACCCCAGGACAGTCGCTCGCGCACCCGGCGCACCTTGGTCACCGGATCCTCGAACAGGTCGCGAATCTCCAAGAGCGATCCCGGCTCGATACGGGTGACGGTGCCGTCCATGTAGATCAGCTCCGCCGAACCGGAGGAGGCGGTCTTGACCTGATCGCCGACCCGCAACTCCTGTCGCCGGTCGGCGGCCTCCCAGGCGAACTCACCCGCCCGCTTGACCCGCACGTCCCCTTCGAGGCGCACGATGCGCACCAGTTGCAATGCGGTGCCGTCGTCGACGGCGAGACTCAACGCCTGCTGGGACAGGTTCAGCGACCGGATCGCCGCGATCTCGGCGGTCTCGTAGTTGTGGAAGCTGAAGGCGGAGTGCGCCTCGTTCAGCGCCACCGCCGCGCTCTCACGGCTGCGGTCGATCTTCTCGGTGGACTCCAGCGACCGGGTCTTGATCAGCGCGCGCTCGGCGTTCTGGATCGCTTCGCCGGCGGCTTCACGGGGTCCGTAGGAGTGGAAGTAGTACCAGTAGAGGCCGGCGCCGAGGATCAGCAGCAGCACGGTGCCGACCGCCATCGCCACGCTCTTGTAGGTGACGTTGAACCACTCGACGTTGATGATCGACGACTTGTAGCCTTGGCGCGCCATCCGAGCCCGGACCTCCCGCGGTTCCCCCGCCCCCGGACGCGCAGACGCCTCCAGGCGGAAAACAGGGCCGCTCGGGCGAACTTAGGCATGGGTCCATGGCAAATCAACATGGCCGGGCCCGGGCGGCTCCGGAGCCCGGGAGGCTCGCCCCCTCGCCGCGGAGGCCCCGGAGAGGGGCGTGGAAGGGCCGGAGAGGCCGGAAAACGGGCCATTTCCTTCCCTTGCCCACCCTCCGGGGGTGCAGTAAACTCCCGGTTTCGTTCCCGTTTTCCCGCCGGAAACCGCCTGTGCGGCCCGGACCGCACTCGAGGAATCGCCATGCTCAACGTGATGCGCGACAACTTCAAGAATCAGCCCTGGCTGAAGGGCCTTCTGATCCTGGTCTCCCTGTCCCTGGTCCTCTACCTCGGCGCCTACTTCTTCAGCGAGCCGCCGGCGGGAGCCGACCTCTGGGCCGCCCGGATCGACGGCGAGACCGCGATCACCCAGGGCAGCTTCCTGCGCGCGGCCCAGGAGCGCGAGGGGTACTGGCAGGGGGTCCTCGGCGACCAGTACCCGCAGTTCCGCGCCCAGGTGATGAGCGATCTGCTGCGTTCCATGGCCCAGCGGGAGTTGATCATCAAGGAGGCCAACAAGATGGGCCTCTACGTGACCGACGCCGAACTCGCCGAGTTCATCCAGACCTATCCGGCGCACCTCGACCAGAACGGCAACTTCATCGGCACCGAACAGTACGAGCAGGCGGTGATGCGCAACTACCGGGGCGGCGTCGCCGCCTACGAAGCCCAGTTCGAGGGCGACCTGCTGACCGACAAGTGGCGCGAGACCCTCGCCGCCTCGATCCAGGTCCCCGACGCCGACGTCGAGCAAGCCTGGCGGGACCGCAACGAGAAGACCGCCATCGACTACGTGCTGGTGCGCAGCCAGGACATGCCCGACGAGGAAGCCACCGAGAGTGAGCTCCGCGCCTGGTACGACAGCCACCTGGACGACTACCTCGAGTCCGAGAGCCGCGAGGTGCGCTACGTCGTGTTCGAACGGCAGGCGATGGCCGAGAAGGCCGAGATCACCGAAGACGAGATCGAAGCCCACTACGAGCTGAACCAGACCACCTACGCCCGACCCGAAGAGCGCAAGGTGAGCCACATCCTGTTCCCCCTGGCACAGGGTGCCGATCAGGCCGCCCGTGACGCCGCCCGCGCCCAGGCCGAGCAGGCCCTCGAGCGGGCCACCGGCGGCGGCGATTTCGCCGCCCTGGCACGGGAACTCTCCCAGGACGCCGACACCAAGGACAACGGTGGAGACCTGGGCTACATCAATCGTTCGCACATCCTGGCCAACCAGGCCTGGCAGACCGGCGAAGGCCAGTTGGGCCCGGTGACCGAGACAGTCCTCGGCTTCCACGTGTTCCAGGTCACCGGCCTGCGCGACGCCGGCCCGGCTCCGCTGGAAGAGGTTCGCGACGAGATCGTCGAGACCCTCAAGCTGCGGCGGGCCGATGAACTTGCCCGCGAGGAAGCCCAGAGCTTCTCCGACTCCCTGGAGAACGGGGAAGGCTTCTCCGCCGCCGCCGAGAAGGCCGGCCTCGAAGTCACCACCGCGACCATGGTCCAGGGGGAACCGGACCGCGACCTGCGCCCCTCCCCCGAGTTCACCAGCACGATCTTCACCCTGGAGGGTGGCGCGGTTTCCCGGCCGCTGCAGGTGCTTCGCGGCATGGCGGTCGCCACCATCGACCAGGTCGTCGACGCCAAGCCCGCTCCCTTCGACGAGGTCAAGACCGACGTCACCGTCGATCTGCTGAACCAGAAGCTCAAGGACGCCGCCCTGGCCACCGCCGAGCGGGCCCACGGCCGCCACGGCGCGGACCTGGAAGCGGCCGCCCGTCAGGTGAGCCGTGACGTCGTCAGCTCCGGCGATCTGGTGCGGGGTCAGCGCATGCCCAACACCGGCGGCAACACGCCGGAGCTCGAGGAGGCTCTGTTCGGACCCGGCGTCGCCGTCGGCTCCACCGGTGCCGTCCGGGTTCCCGCCGGCGCGCTGATCTACAAG
>CAZBZH010000116.1:0-10207 GCA_964496265.1 uncultured Acidobacteriota bacterium
GCAGCACCTCGTAGTCGACGTCGATCAGGTCCTGCGCCTCGAAGGCGGTCAACTCGTCCTCGGCGATCACCGCGGCGACCGGGTCTCCGGCGAAGCGCGCGATCTCGGTCAGGCCCTGCTCGTCCTGACTCACCGGCAGGATGCCGAATTCGATCGGCAGGTCGGTCCAGTCCATCACCAGATGCACCCCCGGATGGGCCTTCGCCCGGGAGGCGTCGACGGATTTGACCCGGGCGTGAGGGTGCGGAGAGCGCAGCAGCTTGCAGTGCAGCATCCGGGGTAGCGAGAGGTCGTCGGCGAAGTCGGTGCCCGCGGTGACCTTGGAGCGTCCGTCGACTCGGCGACGGGCCTTGCCGATCAGGTTGAACGCGTCGCTCATGACTTCACCTCGGCTTTCTCGCCGCGCAGCTCCTGGGCGGCCTGCTCGACCGAATCGAAGATCTGCTGGTAGCCGGTGCAGCGGCAAAGCACGCCGGCCAGGGATTCGCGAATCTCGTCCCGGCTGGGATCGGGGTTGCGCTCCAGCAGTTCCTTGGCGGTCAGGATCATCGCCGGGGTGCAGTAGCCGCACTGGGATCCACCCAGGTCGGCGAACGCCGCCTGCAGCGGATGCAGTTTCGCGTCCCCGACCCCTTCGATGGTCTCGATCTTGCGCTCGCCGCACTCCAGCGCCAGGGTCAGGCAGGAGAGCACCGGCTTGCCGTCGACCAGCACCGCGCAGGCACCGCACTCGCCGAGCTCGCAGCCGTGCTTGGTGCCGCAGAGGTCGAGCTCCTCGCGCAGCACCTCCAGCAGGGTCTTGTAGCCGTCGAACAGCACGTCGACCGACTCGCCGTTGACGGTGCACTTCAGTCTCTGTTTCTCGCGTTCGTCCATCAGGACGACCCCCCTTTGGTTTCGGGTACCGCGGCCCCGCCGGCAGGCGACGGGTCGATGCCCCGAACCACGTAGTCCGACAGCGAACGGGCCACCGCCGCGATCGAGCGGGGGCCTTCGGGCCGGTACCAGCGAACGGTCCAGTTGAGTGCGCCGAGCATGGCGCGAGTGACGAGCACCGGATCGCAATCCAGCAGTTCGCCGCGCTTGAGCCCCTCGGCGATCAGCTTGCGGATGCCGCGCTCGTAGCGATCTCGTTTCTTGATCAGTTTGTCCCGGAGCTCCGGTCCCAGGACGTCCAGCTCCAGGTGGGCGTCGGAGCCTTCCAGTTCATCGAGGATGACCCGCACGTGGGCGTCGGCCACGGCGCGGAGTTGGTCCGGGGCGGCGCCGCCGGAAAGCCGCGCCCGTTCCAGGGCCTCGAGCATGTTGTCCAGGGAGCGATCCTGGCAGAAGAACAGGATCTCTTCCTTGCCCTTGAAGTAGTGGTAGAGATTGCCCGGGGAGAGGTCTGCCTCGGCGGCGATGTCTCGCATCCCGGTGGCGTGGTAGCCGAGCTGGCGGAAGGCCCGGGCGGCGGCCCGCAGGATCTCCAGCCGGCGCACCTCGGCCCGGCGCTTGAGGCGTTCGTCGGCGTCTTTTGAACGGCTGTTCGGTTTTTGAACCACCGTTCGATTATGGCTGGATGCCGGTTGCTGTCAAGACGTAACCGTGCCCTGGAGGGGCTCCGGGGAAACCTGCTTGTTTGATTTAATGATATCATTATGTTATTAAATCAGGCATGAAGACCAAACGCCGAGGACGACCCAAGACGCAACCGGATGCAAAGCCCTTCGTGCTGCGCCTCCCTCCCGATCTCCACCGCATGCTGCGGACCTACGCGGCGAGCCACGGGACGTCGATGAACCAGGTGGTTCTGGATGTTCTGGAGGAGTGGTGGTCGGACCATCCCGAGCGCCGGGCATTCGAGCGCCTGCCCGACGCTCCCTACGACGAGGTTACGTGAAGTCTGCCAGGCCACAGCGACGCGCCAGCGGCGTGCACCGGGCCCGGATGTTCATCCGCCGGGATCTCGCCTGGTTGGAGGGGTATCCGCTGCCCGCGGCCCGCTCTGCGGGCGCCTGCCGCTGGGTCGCGGTCCCGCAAGGGGACCCGTCCTCGACCCTCGAGATCGACCGGCAACGTGTTCAACGCTCGGCTCGAACCACGGGAATGCTGCAACGTGAGTTCCCCGTCGCAATGCCTCGTCTGGTCGGAGACGTGGCCGCCTGGGCCGCGCCGCGCAAGCGACTGCTGGATCTGATCGGCCGCTGGGTTCATGGAACCCAGGCGCTGCCGGCGGCCGACGAACTGGTCGAGGCCCACGGATCCAGAGCGCTCGCCGCACGCTGGCGGTCCATGCGTGAGGCGAATCCGGCCTCATCCGGGCTGTTCGACAGCTTCGTCTGGCTGACCCAGGCCTCGAGGGATCTCTCCGGGTTGCTGGACTGGGCCGAGTCGCAGCATCGAGAGCTGGCCTGCCTGGGGAAATACCTGGGGGACGAGGCTCCGCAGGTCTGCGTTCGACTGCATCGCCTCGAGGCCACCCACGGTCCGCGCCGCATGGCCGGCCTCTATCGGCTGATCGGCCAGCCCGAGCTGTGGGAGGTCGCTACCGAGTTCAGCGTCTGGGACTGGCGCCGCTGGCAGAAAGCGTTGACCTCCGGTGACCGCGCGGACCTGAATCGACTCGAGCCGCCGAAGCCGGGGCTCTGTGCGGTGATCGTCGATTGGGTCGAGCGGGCCGCAGCGCTGGACCGCAAGGGTCAACGCCTCGGGCTCGAGTTGCTGAACGCGCTTGCTCCTGCGGTCGACGGCCGCGGTTGGGCCCGCTTCTGGGTGCAGGCCCAAAAGTTCGATCGCCGCTACTGCTTTGCGCTGTCGCAGAACCGCCCGACGACTCGACGGGAGCGACGTTTTGCCCAGGAAAGACTGAAGCCGGAGCTGGCCGAGTTGAAGTGCCGGCAACCACCGCAAACGGGGCGCCGCTGCCTGCAGCACCTTCTCGCGGTGGCCGCCGATCCCGGCCGTCGCAAACTGGCGCTGCGGTTGGTCGGGAGCCTCGAGCCCTGGCCCGACACCCACGCCGGAGCGGCCGTTCGTTGGTCCCTGGCCGACTACATCGCCTCCGCCTGGGAGCGGTGCGCGCCCGAAGAGCGTCCGGCGCTACTCGAGGGTGTCCGGCAACTGACGAAGTGGGTGGGGCTTCACGGTGTCGCCGACCCTCGGTTGAAGCCGTTCTCGCCGGTATTTCTCACGGACCCGAGCGGGCGCTATCGCGTCTGGGCGCTGTTGGAAGAGCTCGCGGTTACCCTGAACTCTGCCGCGCAGCGTGAGAAGTTCTTTCAGGTCATCGAGCAGGTTCCGGTCTCGCCGGACGATGCGCAGCTTCTGCTCTCGTTGCTCAAGGAGATCGATCTGTCGGACTTCAGCGGGGAGCTCTTCGCGGACCTTCGCTCTTCGGAGCTGGCCGAGCGCTACGTGCCGACGGAGTTGTTCCGGCTGACCTCGATCACGCGACCGGCGGATTCCGGGGAGTTCGTGGCGGTGGCCGTGGGAATCGCCCGGTCTGTGTCCACCGATGGAGGGCGGCTCGAAGAGCTCGAGGCGCAGATCGAGGAGCTGAACGGTCTCGGTCTGACCGACTTCGCCCGGCGGGTGCTGGCCGGGTCGAGCCCGTCTCGCCTGCTGGACCTGTCGCTGCATCTGCGGCTCGTCGACCTTGCCGGTGTTGAACGCCCGGCTCCACCTGCGCCGAACGATCCGCCCGATGAGTGGATGCAGGCCTATCCCGCCGTGTTGCATCCGATGCTCCGCGAGTTGAACCGGTTTTCCGAGAACCCTCCGCGAGCGGCGGCAAGGATTCTAGGGAGCGATTTCCCCGATCCGGCGCTGCTCGGTCGCGAGATCGAGCATCTGGAGCAACGTGACGGGTTGACGGAGCCGCAGCGCGAGCGTCTGCAGAACCTGAGGGAGCGCCTCTCGTCCGGGACCCGCGACACGTTGTCTCCTGTTCGGGCGCAGAACCTGATCGAGAAGCTACAGCGGCGAGCCGATCTCGAACGGATGGATCGATGGCTACAGGATCTGGAAAACCGCTGGAAGCGGTGCCTGGTGGGATCGGAGGTCGCGCCCCGCTGGCTCGGGAACCGTGACTACACCGCCGGACTTGCAGCGACACGGGTGCTTCCGGGCTGGGCCCGGGAGATTGCGGCCCGAGCGTTCGCAAGCTCGGAGCGAGATGGTTGGGACTACCTCGAGGATGCGGAGAACCGGTGTTTCCTTGACCGGATGCAGGCCGCGGGGATCGATTGTGGTCCCTGGCTCGGTCGCCGCCCGAAGGGGGTCACGACCGATGAGGGGGAGTACCTGATCTCCCTGGAAGAGGATCCGCTGGAAGTGTTGCTGATGGGGCAGCGCTTCCGCACCTGTCTTTCCTTTTCCGGCTGCTCCTTCTACTCGGTGTTCGCCAACATCGCCGACGCCAACAAACGCGTGCTGTACGTGCGCGATGCGCGTGGGTGCGTCGTCGGGCGCATGCTGCTGGCGATCACCCACGCCGGTGGGCTGCTTCCGTTTCATTTCTACACCCATGGGCGAGTCGCTGGGTTGAAGGCGGCTGTGACTGAATACGTTCACGAGTTGGCGACCGAGATGCAGACCCTGGTCGTCGGTAGCGGATTGGTGGAGCCTTTGGTCGCCCCGAATTGGTATGACGACGGACCGGTGGATCTGACCCGGCGGTTGCCCTGCCTGGAGAAGGGTTCGTGGCTGCGAGAGAGCCTTCGCAACGCTTCTCCGGGAGAGGTGCCCGGCCTCATCGAAGATGCGCTTCAGCCGTTGGTGCTGAACGGGTTGACTGCACCCTGGGTGCTTGCGCTGCCGGAACTACGGCGCCGTCCCGAGAATCTGCGGGCCCTTCTGCCACGAGTCCGCCATCTGCCGCTGCCCCCGGGGACGGTGGTCGCACTCGTCCGTGCCTGTCACGACGCGGGTCTGCTTTCGCCGAAAGACGCTGTCCGTTGGCTGATCGATACGTTCGAGGCCTGCGCGGAGGGTATCGGGCCACGCTGGCCGATCGATGTGGTCGCCCTTTGTATCGAGGTCGATCCGGCCCAGGGCCTTCGTCTGTTGCGCCGTAGCCGTCTGCTCCGCGGGCGGGATTGGGAGCAAGACAGCGACCCGTGGTGGCTGGTGCTGGCGGCTGACGCTCACGCCCGGCTCCATCGCCACAAGCGAGCGCTCGAGATCCTCGGCCGCGTGGGTGATCGCGATCACGGGCTGGCTGAGGAAATCAAGGCGGTACGCGCGCGTTGCGCGGGAGAGATGTCATGAGTCAGGAGGCACCCTTGATCCTGCGCACGCCGAAATCCTGGATCGAGGGGGAGGCGGAACAGCAGTTGCGGCGGGTCGCCGGCCTGGACGGGATGGACCGGGTGGTCGGGATGCCGGATCTGCATCCGGGGAAGGGTTCTCCGGTGGGCGCCGCGTTCTTCTCGACGACCCACGTCTTTCCCTACCTGGTGGGCAACGATATCGGTTGCGGCATGGGCTTGTGGGCCCTCGACGCGAAGCTCAAGAAGGTCCGGCTGGACAAATGGGAGAAGCATGCCCGGCGCGCCGGTCTGGACCGCACCTGGCCGGGGGATGCCGGCGCATGGATGCGGGACGCGGGCATCGAGCAGCCACTCTTCGAGGAGAGCCTGGGGACCATCGGGGGCGGCAATCATTTCGCCGAGGTGCTGCGGGCGGTCGACGTCGTCGACGCCGAGCGCTGGGAGCGCGCCGGGCTCCGGGCGGATGTTCCCTACCTGCTGGTGCACAGCGGCAGCCGCGGCCTGGGGGAGTCGATCCTGCGGGAGTTCGTCGACGCCCATCGGGACGCCGGCGTCGAGGCGGAGGGCGAGGCCGCCCGGGCCTATCTGGCCCGCCACGACACGGCGGTTGCCTGGGCCCGGGCCAATCGCGCGCTGATTGCCCAGCGGTTCAGCGAAGCGTGGTCGGTCACGCCGTCGAAGGTACTCGACCTGGTGCACAACGCGGTGGTGAGAGCCCGGCTGGCAGGCTCCGACGGTTGGCTGCATCGCAAGGGGGCGGCGCCCGCCGAGGCCGGCCGGTTGATGCCGATCCCCGGTTCCCGCGGCGCGCCGACCTACCTGGTCGAGGCGCTGGGCGATGGAGAGCAAAACGCTCACTCCCTGGCCCACGGCGCCGGCCGCAAGTGGAAGCGCTCCGAGGCGAGGGCGCGCCTCAGCCGGCGCTACACCCAGCAGAGCCTGGGGCGAACCGGCCTAGGCTCTCGGGTGATCTGTGACGACAAGGACCTGATCTTCGAGGAAGCGCCCGAGGCGTACAAGTCGATCAAGGATGTGGTTCAGGCGCTGGTCGACGCCGGCGTCGCGCGGGTCGTCGCCGTGTTCGAGCCGCAGCTGACCTACAAGAAGGCGTCGGGGCGGCGATGATCTGTTGGGTCCAGATCTCGAGCGGGCGGGGACCCGCCGAGTGTGCCTGGGTCGTCGAGCGGCTGGTGGATGTTCTCTCCAGGGAGGCGCGCTCGGCGGGGATCACGGTGGATCGAGTCCATCCTCCCGCCGATCAGGATGCCTCGGGGGCCCGGTCGGTGGTGCTCGCCCTGGAAGGTCCGGAGGCCAAGATCCTCGGCAGGAGCTGGTCCGGGACGGTGCAGTGGGTCGGGACCAGCCCGCTCCGGCCGCACCATCGGCGGCGCAACTGGTTTGTCGGTGTCGATGTGTTCCGTCCCGCGGATCGCGGTGCTTCGCCGCCGAAACCGGACGAGGTCCGCTTCGAGGTCTGCCGCAGCTCCGGTCCGGGCGGCCAGCATGTCAATCGACGCTCGACGGCGGTGCGGGCGATTCACCTGCCGTCCGGCATCTCCGTCCGCGTCGAGCGCTCGAGGAGCCAGCGGCAGAATCGGCAGTCGGCGCTGGAGCGGCTGGGCGTGCGGTTGGCCGCTCAGCAGGCCGAGGAACAGCGCGTCGCGGCGAAAAGCCTGTGGCGCCGGCACGACGCGTTGGAGCGGGGGCGAGCGGTTCGGGTCTACCGCGGGCCCTCCTTTCTGCGGTCGCGCTGAACCCGCTACGAGCGGCCAGGGCGCATTTTGTCGGCCGCTTCTCGTCCGGCCTGGGCGTATGCTTGTGGTCAAGGGAGGGGGGATGCGTCCAGGAACGCTCGTGCTCGTATCCGTGTTGTTCGCCTGCGGTAGCGCCGCCGCGGGCGGAGATATGCTCGACGGGGAGATCGTGTTTCCGACACCCGGAAGTTGTTTCGGCCTGTCGGACCTGCCGGTCCGGCTGATCGACGACTTCGAGGGGGAGGATCTCGAGCGGACACTTACTCCGCCACCCGAGGGGCGTTTTCGCATCAGCGGCGGCACCCGAGGTTCTCTGGGCTGGTCCACGGACTTCGACGGCAGCACTCTCGTCGCGGCGACCGACGACGAGTTCGGACGGATCCACTTCTTCGAACGCCAGGCCGACGGCAGCTGGGCCGAGCAAGTGCTCACCCCGAGCGGCCGCAGCCGCAACGACCGTGTCGGGGACGATGTAGCGATCCACGGGGATCTGGCCGTGCTATCGGCGTCGGCGGACGATGAGGCCGGCAGCCAGAACGGCGCGGCCTACGTGTTTCGCCGTGGCGCCGACGGGGTCTGGTTCGAGGCTCAGAAACTCTTTCCGGCGGATCCGCTGCCCTTGTTCCAGTTCGGCTACAGCGTTGCCGTTCATGGCACGACCATCGTGGTCGGCTCCTTCGGCTACGGTCTGTCGGTGGGCTCCGGGATCGCCTACGTCTTCGAGTTCGACGGTTCCCGCTGGTCCGAGAGCTGGCAGTTCGTGTCCCCCGGTGGGCGAGATGGGTTCTCCCACAGTGTCGCCATTCACGAGGATACGATCGCCGTCTCCGCCAGCCAGTTCGGTGGGGCCTCGCTGGGGAGCGTCTACCTCTACGACCGGCAGGGCGACGGCTGGGTCCTGAACCGCAAGCTGTTGCCGCCTCGTCCGCGCCTCTTCGAGCAGTTCGGAACGGATGTCGACTTCGACGGGCCCGATCGGCTCGCGGCGACCTCCCGCTACGGTGCGGAGATCTTCGAGCGTGACGCCATGGAAGGCTGGAGGCCCGCGGAATCGATCCAGTTGGAGGACTTCGGCCTGGTGCGCAAGTTCCCGACCGCCGTGGCACTGGAGGGTGATGTCCTCGCCCTCGGCATGCCGCGCGACGGGGACCCCGGGCTGGAACGCTCAGGAGCCGCGTACGCCTTTCGTCGAGACGGTCGCTGGAATCTGGAGCGCACGCTGAACCCTCGCACGCCGCGACGCAACGGCCGTTTCGCCCGCGGGGTGTCCATCGAGGATGGGGTACTCGCGGTCGGGTCGCCGGGCGATTTCTCCCTACTCGATCCGGCGGTCACCGTCGGTGCGCTCTACCTCTACGAAGAGGATTCTCTGGGCGCCTACAGTGATCACGGAGACTGGGAAGTGTTGCTCCAGGTGCGCGATAGCCAGGGGCGTCAGGCCGAGGATTCGACCTTCTTCACCATCGACCGTATTCCACCTGCGGTCGAACTCCACCCGAGTCTCGACGACCCGCAGATCCTGCGGCGCTCCATCCCCCTGGCGCCCTGGATCACGAGTACCGACGATGACCTGGCGACGGGGGGAGTCGTGCGCGAGCGCATCTACGTTGACGGCTGCCTGGTACTCGACGGCGCTACGGATGGAGACCGGGACGGACTGCTGACCGATGAATCGTTTGCCCTGGACGACCCCTTGCTCTGCCAAGCCCGGGCGGAGTGTGGCCTCGACCGGATCCGGGTGCCGGCGGTTCGCCTGGTCGTCGAGGACTGCGGAGGCAATCGCGGTGTGGTGGAGCAGCAGGTCGACATCGGCTTCGATGTCGACGCGACGACCTGTCCCTAGCGGCGGTCGTCCAGCGGGATCCCGCTCTGGGCGCTGAGCCAGCGCCCGATGCGGAGCGGCGTGTCCGGCTCGTGAACGCTGCGATGGATCAGCCGGGTGCGTTCATTCCGGCCGAAACGGTTGCGCGGTCCCTGTCCCGCGGCGATGGCGCGGAGTTCGAACCAGTCGTCGCCGTCGCTGTCCGCTTCGACATCGAATTCGAGGCCGACCGCCTCGAAGAGATCGGTGCGATGTTGGCCGAAGCGGCGACGCAGTGTCAGCCGATTCGGTTCGATGCGCCATTCCTTGCGTCCGCGATAGAGCCAGACGGTGGTGAATCCCAGGGCACCGGTCGCCGCAGCGCTCACGGCGGCGCCTACATGCAGCGGAGACCCGTTCAGCGTCAGGCGCACCAGCCACAGGGTCAGCAGCGCGAGCGGTAGGGTCAGGCACGCGCTGAAGATTACCTGCCGGGCGCGCACTGCCGGGTCCGGAACCAGCAGGAGAAAACCCTCCTCGTCCCGTTGCTCGGCCCAGCCTTGGGGTAGCCCCTCGGGTAGGGCGGGTTCCTCGGCGTGGATATCGAGATGATCGCGAAGCTGTTTCAGCGCGGCTTCCCGGTCGCCCAGGTGGCCAAGCTGGGACAGTTCCACCGTGCGCTCGTCGGTATCGGCGACCAGGCGGCTGGTGCCGGTCTGGAGCCGGAAGGCACGGATCGAATCCAGCGCGATGGGCAGGTGTTTGCGGAACGGCCCGATGCTGCGCCGGACATGCAGCGAGCCCCCGTCCACCTGGAGCACGTCCTCCGCCCACAGGGATCGCAGGACCTCCTGGATCGCGGCGAAGCCGCCGAATGTCCAGAAGGTCAGCCACACCAGCAGGAACGCGCCGACGCCCAGCGCGCCAGGGCCGCTCAGGCCGTCGACCCAGACGTCGCGCACGAGTTTGAGCAGCACCGCGCCGGCGAAGATTTCGCCCATCAACCAGCCGCAGAGCCAGACGCAGAGGAAACCGACGCCGAAGAAGCGGCCGAGCCCGCTCGGTTTGATGCGGATCCGTAGCCCGGAATCGAAAGTGGTCTCGATCAAGCGATGGGCCCCTGAAGCGTGCCGGCGACTGCCGGGCCGGAGGTGCTTCCAGGCTCAAAGGTGGCGCGCGCCGGGGCCCCAGGCAACTACTCCGGATCCAGATCCCGTAATCGCGGGCAGGGTAAGGGGTCGCCGTCGGTACTCCAGTCCAGCCGCAGGGGCATGCCGGAGTCGTCGGTGACCACGTCGACGAAGGCGTAGTCCTGGGGCGACCAGAATCGCCGCGGCCCCAGCGGAATCAGGGTCCATTCGTTGGCGAACAGCGCGCCATCCCGGGCCGTCACCCGCAGC
>CAZBZH010000117.1:0-9862 GCA_964496265.1 uncultured Acidobacteriota bacterium
ACTCTCCTTGACCTGGGCGGCGCTGCAGTCCGGGCCCCAGCAGGCGGGAGGCAGCACGTAGTCCCGGGGCATGCCCAACTCCGGGTGCCAGACCCAGTAGGCGGCACCCACGGCGGTACCGGCGTCGCCGGCGGCGGGATGGATGTACACGTCGCGGAACGGGGTGCGCTCGAAGACCTTGCCGTTGGCCACCGAGTTGTAGGCGCAGCCTCCCGCGAGACAGAGCGGCTTACCCGGGTGCTTCTCGGCCAGGTGGTTCAGCGCGTGGAAGTACATCTCCTCGGCCATGGCCTGCACCGAGCGCGCCATGTTGTTGTGCTTCTGCTCGAGGGGCTCGTCCTTCTGGCGAACCGGGCCGAAGCGTTTGACCCAGGCATCGGAGAAGACGGCGCCGATTTCCGGCGAGCCGTTCTCCCACTGCATCTCCACCCCCTTCGAGGCGTGGAGGAAGTAGTCCAGGTTCAACTCGAACTTGCCGCCCGGCTTCAGCTGGAGGATGTCGCGGAACTCATCGAGGTACTCGGGCTCGCCGTAGGGCGCCAGGCCCATGACCTTGTACTCGTCGCCGTACTTGCCGAAGCCGATGTACTGGGTGCAGGCGGTGTAGAACAGCCCCATCGAGTGGGGGAAGCTGACCCAGTCGTCGACCTCCAGCTTGTTCCCCTGCCCCGAGCCGAACATGGTCGAGACGAAGTCGCCAAAGCCGTCGATGGTCAGGCAGGCGGACTGGTCGAAAGGAGACAGGAAGAATGAAGACGCCATGTGGGCCCGGTGGTGCTCCACGTTGTGGAACTGAGCCTTGAGCGTCTGGGCATCGACCCCGAGAGAGTCGGCAAGGATGTTCTTGAGGTCCTTGACCTTGCCCATGTTGGCCAGCCGGTCGCGGATGGCCGAGAAGGAAGGACGCTTCTGCAGCGAGAACAGCACTTTCTTGTGCAGGTGGGCCGAGGGGTCGCGACCGATGGCCACATGGTCGATCTCGCTCGGCTTGATCCCGGCATAGTCCAGGCAGAAGCGAATCGCCTCGGTGGGGAAACCGGCCCAGTGTTTGATCCGGTTGATCCGCTCTTCCTCGATGGCGGCCACGAGCTTCCCGTCGATGACGAGACACGCGGCGGAGTCGCCGTGATAAGCGTTGATTCCGAGGATGTTCACCGAAGTAGACTCCTAAAATACGGGTACGTGAAGAGGCAATATCCGGGCAAACGGCCGGTTTTCAACCGCTAATGCCGTCCCGCAAGCTGCGTATGCGAGCGTCGCAAAGCCTTGTAAATTCGCGGTTTGGCCCGCGCCGAGGTTCGCCTAGAAGACCGTGTAGATGAACGGCGCGATGGCGGAACTCGACGTCAGCACGACCAGCAGCCCCAGCAGGAGCAGCATGATCACGATCGGAAGCAACCAGTACTTCTTGCGATGCTTCAGAAACTCCCAGAACTCGCCGACCAGTGTCAGATGCTTCATCGGATTTCCTGCCTAGAATTGCTTGGCGTAGCGCTCGATGGTGGGCTCGACCTCATCCTTGTCGACCCAGTAGGTTTGCTTCTCCCGGCGGAAGTCGAGTTTCATCGGCCGCTTGCCGAAGACCCGCATGACCAGGCCGAAGGGCGTCAGGATCAGGAAGAAGAAGATCCCGAGGATCAGCCGGGTGATGAACCAGGAGATCCCTCCGGCGACCGCCATCCAGCCGCTGAAGATCTTCTCGAACACCCTGGGCAACAGGGCGGCGAACAGACTGACCGAAGGCGCGGCGATCAACAAGCCCCTGGCCAGCTCCGGCTTCTGCGGCCAGATCCAGACGCCCCAGTAGAACAGGGCGGCCAGGATGCCGAGGAAGGCGGGCAGGGTCAGGCCGAACTGGGCTGCCTGCTCCGCGGTGGTCTTGGTTCTCTTCGCCATGATCTGATTTCGCCCCTTGCTCAGTCGAGCTCGAACTCGTCTTTCCAGCTGTCGTCGACCGGCGGCAGGTCCTGTTCCTTCTTGTCGATGACGAACGGCCCCAGCACCAGGTAGTCCATGTTCGTGCGGGTGAAGCAGCGATACGCGTCCTCGGGCGTGCAGACGATCGGTTCGCCGCGCACGTTGAACGAGGTGTTGACGATCACCGGGCAGCCGGTCTTCTCGTAGAAACGCTCGATCATGCGATGGTACGCCGGGTTGTCTTCACGGGACACGGTCTGAACACGGGCCGAATAGTCGACGTGGGTGATCGCCGGGACCTCCGAGCGGATCTGCTTGAGCTTG
The DNA here is from genome assembly GCA_964496265.1 of uncultured Acidobacteriota bacterium. GTDB lineage: Bacteria > Acidobacteriota > Polarisedimenticolia > Polarisedimenticolales > Polarisedimenticolaceae > Mor1. Next base: position 2,242 of record CAZBZH010000117.1, read on the forward strand.
TCCAACCCGAAGGCGCCGTTTTCCTTGACCTCGAGGCGCTTGTCCTCGTGAACACCGGCGACCAGCAGCATGTAGGGGCTATCGGCGTCCATCTGGAAGTACTCGTGCACGTGCTCGCGCATCACCGAGGGCGCGAACGGGCGGAAGGACTCCCGGAACTTGATCTTGAGGTTCATCTTGGTCTGCATGTCGCGGCTACGGGGGTCGCCGATGATCGAGCGTCCGCCCAGGGCCCGTGGACCGAACTCCATCCGCCCCTGGAACCAACCGACCACATTCTCCTCGGAGAGAATGTCGGCGACGCGCCCGGCCAGATCGTCGAGGTCGTCGGCGCGATGCGCCACGATGCCCTGGCTCTTGATGAAGCGGGCGATCTCCTTCTCACTGAACTCGGGACCGAGCAGGGTGGCGCTCTGCAGATCGCGCTTGCCGTCGACCGTGCGCTCGCCGTTCTCCAGCTGGTAGTGGACGAACAAGGCCGAGCCGAGGGCGCCGCCGGCGTCGCCGGCCGCGGGCTGGATCCACATGTTCTCGAACGGGCCGTTGGCCAGCAGCTTGCCGTTGCCGACGCAGTTCAGCGCCACACCACCGGCCAGCACCAGGTTCTTGCTGCCGGTTTCCTTGCGGGCATACTCGGCCATCAGCATCATCGCCTTCTCGGTCACCTTCTGGACCGAGGCGGCGAGATCCATCTCACGCTGGGTCAGCTGCGACTCCGGCTTGCGCGGCGGACCGCCGATGAGCTGCGAGAACTTGTCGTTGGTCATGCGCAGGCCGGCGGCGTAGTCGAAGTAGCTCATGTCGAGCTCGAAGGAGCCGTCGTCCTTGAGGTCGATCAGGTTCTCGAGGATGAGATCGACGTACTTGGGTTCGCCGTAGGGCGCGAGCCCCATCAGCTTGTACTCACCGCTGTTGACCTTGAATCCGCAGAAGTAGGTAAACGCCGAGTAAAGCAGGCCCAGCGAATGAGGGAAGTGAATCTCCTTGAGCAACCGCATCTTGTTGCCCTGGCCGTGGCCCAGGCTGGCGGTGGCCCACTCCCCCACGCCGTCGATGGTCAGGATCGCGGCGTCCTCGAAGGGCGAGGGGAAGAAGGCGCTGGCGGCGTGAGACTCATGGTGCTCGGTGAACAGCACCGTGCCGTCGAAGTCGAGCTCGTCGCGCATGTGCTCGCGCATCCAGAGCTTTTGCTTGAGCCACAGGGGCATCGCCTTGATGAACGACGGAAAGCCCTTGGGGACGAAGCTCAGGTAGGTCTCGAGCAGACGCTCGAACTTGAGCACCGGCTTGTCGTAAAACACGACATAATCCAGATCGTCGGCGTTTTTCAGCCCACCCTGCTGGAAGCAGTACTCCACGGCCTTGTGAGGGAAGCGGAAGTCGTGCTTCTTCCGGGTGAAGCGCTCCTCCTGCGCCGCAGCGACGATTTCGCCGTCAATCACCAGGGCCGCAGCGCTGTCGTGGTAGTACGCAGAGATCCCGAGGATCTTGCTCATCGGCCGGTTTCCCCCAATGCAATAGATACAAGCGGCGCATTCTAGCGCGTGAGCCAGCAAATATCCGCCATGCTCCAGGGGCTGTCAACGGCGATCCTGGAGCCCACCGGGCCTGGGGACACCCCATGGCGTAATCCGGGGCGAGGGGGCCGGAAAAGGTGAAAAACGGCGCTTTGGCGCGGGTGCCCGGATCCTCGGCAACCCACCGCGACGGGCCTACGGCACCCCGGTCCACCGATGGGGCAGGCGATCGGGACCTTCGCCGAGGCCCGTGAGATGCTGCGGAGGGCTCGAAGGACGGCGCCGGGTAGCGGCGCCGTCTATCTCGAGTTCAGGAGAGACCCAGCAGCCGGTCGACCTCGTCACGCAGGGAACCGGCGGTGGCGATCAGCCCGGTGAACTTGGGCTTCTCGCGGTTGAACAGCGGCGGCTCCCCTTCCTTGGTCACGACGTAGCCGCCGGCGGCCAGCACCAGGGCGGTGCCCGCCGCGACATCCCATTCGTGCTTGGGAACCAGGGTCCAGGTGGCGTTGGTCTGCCCGGCCGCCACCATGCCCATCTTGTAGGCCACCGACCCACAGGGCTTGACGTTGAATCGGGCGTCGGCGAAACGTTCCCACTCGCCGCGCTTGATCTCACTGCGGCTGGCCAGCACCTCGGCGCCTGCCAGACCGGGGGTGTTGCGGGTGGAGATCGGCTCGCCGTTGAGGGTCACCCCCCCTTCGACCGAGCCGACGACCCGCTGCCCCGTCGCCGGATTGAAGATGCCGCCGGCGACCGGCTTGCCGTCGGTCACGAGACCGATGGAGATGCACCACTCGGGAATCCCGGTGACGAACTCCTTGGTCCCGTCGATCGGATCGACGACCCAGACCCGGCTGCAGTTCAGCCGTGCCGGATCGTCGACCGTCTCCTCGGAGAGCCAGCCTTCGCCGTCCCGCAAGAGCACCTCGTGCATCTTGGCGTCGACCTCGGTGTCCGCGGCGGTCACGGGGTCGCCCCCGTCCTTGCGCATGACCTCGACGTCGCCCGGGGTGAAGCGCTTGAAGATCTCGGCGGCGGCGTCGATCGCCTCTTCGATCCGCCGGATGTCTTCGGCTCGCTCGTTGGTCATCGACATGATCTAGCGGTCCGCCTTGGCGCCGATGTAGCCCTCTTTCTCGAGGTGCAGGATCACCTGCTGCGCCGCCTCTTCAGGGGTCAGCTTGGCGGTGTCGAGATCGATATCGACGTCGTTCGGCGTCTCGTACGGGTCGGAGATTCCGGTGAACTCCTTGATGATGCCGGCCCGCGCCTTGGCGTAGAGCCCCTTGCGGTCGCGCTGCTCGCAGAGTTCCAGGGAGGTCGAGACGAAGGCCAGCGCGTAACCGCCCAGCGGCTCGATCAGGTCGCGGACCTGCTTGCGCACCTCGGCGTAGGGCGCGATCGGCGCGCAGATCGCGATACCACCGTTCTTGGTGATCTCGGAAGCGACGTAGCCGATGCGGGCGATGTTCAGATTGCGGTGCTCCTTGCTGAAGCCGAGCTCCGACGACAGGTTGGTACGCACGATGTCGCCGTCGAGCAGGGTCACCGGGCGGCCGCCGATCTCGAGCAGCTTGACCAGCAGCACGTTGGCGATGGTCGACTTGCCGGCGCCGGAGAGGCCGGTGAAGAACACCGTGAAGCCCTGCTTGGAACGGGGCTTGTGGCGCCGCTGCAGCTCCTTGGCCACCTCGGGATAGGTGAACCACTCGGGGATCTCCCGGCCCTCGGCCAGGCGCTGACGCAGTTCGGTACCCGAGATATTGAGCGACTTGGTGCCCTCGGGAACCTCGTCGATCGGCGTGTACATGTCCTGGTCCGGGAGGTACACCATCAGCTTGAAGGGCACCATCGTCACGCCCAGCTCTTTCTCGTGCTTGCTCAGCAACTCCTGGGCATCGTAGGGACCGTAGTAGTCGTTGCCCGCCTTGTCCTTGCCCGGACCGGCGTGGTCGCGACCGACGATCAGATGGGTGCAGCCGTAGTTCTTGCGGATGATCGCGTGCCAGACCGCCTCGCGGGGACCGCCCATGCGCATCGACAGCGGCAGCAGCGACAGCTTGACCGTGTGCTGCGGGTAACGGGGCAGCAGCGCGTTGTAGCAACGCACCCGGGTGTAGTGATCCAGGTCGCCGGGCTTGGTCATCCCGACCACCGGGTGGATCAGCAGGTTGGCCTCGAGTTCCTTGGCCGCCCGCAGGGTCAGCTCCTGGTGGGCGCGGTGCATCGGGTTGCGGGTCTGGAAGGCGACGACCTTGCGCCAGCCGAGATCGGCGAACTGACGACGCAGCCGCGACGGAGTGTGGCGCAGCGCGACGTAGTCGTAGTGGTTGGGCAGCTGCACGCCCTCGAGGCGGCCGCCGACGTAGCACGGGTGGGTGTTGTTCATCAGGTGACCGACACCGGCGTGATCCGTATCGGTCGAGTTGAACACCGCCTTGGCCTCGGCTTCACGGTCGGGAGTCCACACATCCTCGACGGTGAGCACGGCCAGCATCGTGCCTTCGGGATCGCGCAGCGCCAGCTTGTCGCCGGAGGAAAGCTCGGACGCCCGGTCCTCAGGCAGGTCGAGCATGATCGGCATCGGCCAGAGGGTGCCGTCGGCCAGCCGCATGTCCGCGCATACAGATTCGTAATCTTTCTTGTTCAAGAAGCCGGTCAGGGGGGAGAAGCCGCCGTTGAGGATCAACTCCAGATCGCACATCTGGCGCGGCGTCAGGTCCCAGGACTTCCACTCACGGGAGGCCTCCTTGAGCTCCTGGGCTCGCGCCTCATCGACCATCAGGTCGACTAACTCTCCACCGTGGGGTTCAATCAAGTGGTCGGACACGGGACGACTCCTCTATCGACTTCTTCGAAGCGGAAAACGGCCATCTGGCCGGATGACGGGCGTGTTGAGAAGCGCGAGATTTTAGCGGTCCGCCCGGAACATTTCAAAGGCACCGAAGGGGAACAGTAGGTTCCCGGCTCAGCCGAGTCACGCCGAAAGGCGGATCATTCGCCCCAGGCCATCGATCAGGAACGGGCTGTGGCGCTCCACGGATGTCCGCACGCAGTCGAGCACGTCCTCGTGGTCGATGGTCCGCCCGGGAGCCAGGCCGGCTCCGGGGTTGGCCACGCAGGCCATCGCCGCCACCCGAAGGCCAAAAAAGCGCGCCGCGACGGTCTCCGGGACGGTGCTCATGGTCACCAGGTCCGCCCCCAACCGCTGGAGCATGCGCACCTCGGCGGGGGTCTCGTAGCTCGGCCCGCGGACCGCCGCCAGCACCCCCTGCTCCAGGGGCCAGCCCCGCTCCCGGGCGGCATCCTGCCAGGCCTCGCTGAACGCGGGGTCGTAGGCGCCGTGGAGGTCGAGGAAGCGAGGCCCTCCCGGAAAGACCCCGGCAGGGTCCGACCCGGTCAGGTTGAGGTGATCGGTGATCAGCACCAGGTCCCCCGAGCGGTCCGCCACCCGCAGCCCGCCGGTGGCGCAGGTCTGGAACAGCGCCCGCCCCCCGGCGGCCGCCAGGACCGCCACCGGGAAGGTCACCTGCTCCGGGGTGTAGCCCTCGTAGAGATGGACCCGGCCGCGGAAGACCCAGACGATCTCACCGGCGACCCGGACGGCGCGAATGCCCCCGGCATGCCCCTCGACGGCACAGCCGGGAAACCCGGGGACCTCCCGGGCCGGGACAACCGTCCCCTCACCCAGGGCCGCGTCGAAGCGGTCGAAGCCCGACCCCAGGATCACGCCCAGAGCCGGCTGGCCCAGCCGCTCGATCAGCAGCCGGGCCGCCTCGACGGCCTGCTCGGGAAACGCCTCGGAATCAGCCATCAGAACAGCTTGAACACGAACACCAGGAATTCCTGCTCGTTCTCGAGGGACGGAATATCCGAGTCCAGGGCGATGCCGTAGCTGACGTTGATCACCGTCTTCCACGGACCGATGAAGTTGGCGTTGAGACCGAAGCCGGTGAACGACTGGTCGTCCAGGGCGAGCCCCCGCTCGACCCGGGCGGTGTCCAGGTTGGCGTCGATGCGGATCGCCTCGAACACGTTGAACGAGTAGCCGGTGCGCAGGATCGTGCCCCGGTCGAAGCGCACGCCGCTCCCCGAGAAGCCGTTGAGCTGATCGTCGCCGAAGAAGCTGAACTCGTACTGACTGAAACGATCCAGGTCTTCACCGTCGAGATAGTCGAAGCCGACCCGGGCCTTCTGGAAGTTGGTCAGGAACCACTCCTTGAACCCCGACAACCCCCAGCGGGAGAAGTCCTCGAACAGCTCGGGAATCTCCACCGCCTGATAGTTGGCCGCATCGCGGAAGTCGCCTCCCTGGAACTCGAGGAAGGGCGTGGATGAACCCGCCGCCAGCGCCTGCCGGTCCAGCAGGCCGAAGGGCCGCCAGTCGGAGCGGTTGGCCCGCTCGTAGGTGCCGGTCAGCGCCCAACCCTTGCGATTGAACTCGATCTCGACGGCCCCGGTGGTCAGGGTGTGATCCGACGGAAGCTGGTAGCCCCAGTCCACGCCGTTTGCGACGTTGAACCCGTCGAGGGCGTTCTGCGCGTCATCGAAGACCGAGAAGGTGCGCCGGGTCGCCCGGCCGATCAGATTGAAGCGCACGAACTGACCGGCGGGAACACCCAGACGCAGGGCAATGTTCTGCGGCTGGGTCTCGATCTCCTCGAACTCGCTCTCGTTCCCCTCGGCAAAGATCGTGTCCTGGAAGTCCAGGGCGGTGGCGGTCACATCGACGGTGGCGTCGACCTTGCCGCCGAACAACCCCGGCTTGCTCAGGGTCACGAAGCCGAGCACGCCGGCGAACAGCACGTTGAGCTGGATGTCCCGATCGAACAGGTCGTAGTTGAAGTAGTTGATCCCGGCCAGGGGCACGACGCTGTCGATCGAGCGATCCTTGAACACGCCGGCGGCGGCGAACAGTTGGCTGGTGTCCGGCTCCGCGGGACGCACCGTGCCGTCCTCGAGCCGCTCCAGATAGCGGAACCCCTCGGAGGTATCCCGCAGCATCTGGTTGTTGCCGGCGTAGGCCTCGGCGAGACGCGTGTCGAACTCCGCCTTGGGCGGATTGATCTGGAAGTCGGTGAACACCACCTCGCGCTGCACCACGAAGCTACGGCCGGCGACGACCCAGATCTGCTGCCCGGTGATGTCGTTCATCATCCAGTAATCCTCGCCGTCGGGCCCCTCGAAGGGAGCGAACAGGTCGCTCTCCTCGTTGGAACGGACCGGCAGGTCGAGGTTGGTCTGGACCAGCGAGACCTTGAGTCGCTGGAAGTTCTCCCGGTCGATCCACAGCCGCCCACGGTAGAGGCTCTGCCCTTCCACGGCGTCGACCGGGTCGAAGGCCAGGATGTAGGCCGCCCGGCCGCCCACGTCCCCTTGACCGACGAGGCGATAGGCGTAGGTCTTGTCCAGGGTCAGGTCCAGCGGCAGGGTGATGACCTTCTCGGGCTGGATCAGCGGCAGCTCCGGGATCTTGTCCCAGGTCAGTTCGTTGCCGTTGATGTAGTAGTCGGTCTGCTCCCACTCCAGTTCCTTGCCCCGCTCCCAGAAGTAGTTGCTCTCGATGGTGATATCGACGTTGGAACCACCCTGGGCCAGCTGGAAGTGGAAGTCGACCCGTCCCCGGGCCATCCAGCGGTCGAGGCGGTCGTCCTGGATCTTCTGCACTCCCTGGTAGCGGGCGATGATCTCCTCGGCGGTCAGCCCCCGCTCCCGCTCGACCTCGAGCTCCTCGGGCGGCAACTCGAACCCGGGCGAGACCACCGCCTTCTGGAAGGTCACCAGCAGCGGGTAGTCCCGCACCGGCACCCGCAGCCGGCGTTTCCGGTCGTCGCCGTCGACGGTGCGGGCGGCGGTGCGCAGTTCCCGGCCCTCGATCAGGTCGAGGTAGCGGGCGTTGCGCACGGTGCGGCTGTCGACCACCAGATCGACGGTCTCGTCGGAGCTGCGACCGCTGCGCATCACGATCAGCGAGGAGAAGTCCTCGTCGCTGAGGAACCTTGCGGACGCCCCGGCGCCGGGCACATCGGCTCCACCCGAGGTGCGCACCGAAAGCGTGCCCAGCGGCGCCAATGGCCAATCCCTTATGGTTCTTGCAAACG
>CAZBZH010000117.1:9872-10097 GCA_964496265.1 uncultured Acidobacteriota bacterium
CCCAGCAGACGGTCGGCACCGAGCACCCAGCGGGCGACCTCGTCTCCGGCGACCCCGTCGGCCGGCGCACCAGCCAGCGCCACCGAGGCGCCCTCGGCCAGGGCCCGGGCGGCCACGAAGGGCGCGGCCCATGGATCCGCCGGATCGGACTCGACGTAGGCCCACAGGGACGGAGCCGGCGGGAAGGCCAGCGCCTCCTGGGTGATGGTGCGAATCGAGTCTCCG
>CAZBZH010000118.1:0-10091 GCA_964496265.1 uncultured Acidobacteriota bacterium
GGTGTTGCTGATGGGCGCGCTGCAGCCCGCCCTGGCCCAGCAGGGGAGCGAGCGCGAGGGAGACCCTCGCGAGGAGTACGGACGCAGCATCGTCGGGCTGAGCATGAGCCTTCAGTCCTGGGACGAGGACCGGCCGTGGATTAAGCGCTCGCCGGCCAACCGCTCGGCCAACGGGGTGATGATCGACGATCGGCACCTGCTCACCACCGCGGACACCCTGGAGTTCGCGACCTACGTCCAGCTCGAGGTGTTCGGGCGGTCGCGGCCGGTCGAACCGCGGATCGTGCGGATCGATCCGGCAATCAACCTGGCGCTGCTGGCCATCGACGACGAGGAGACCCGGGGCATGCTCGAGCCGGTGACCCTCGCCGCCGAGACCCCCACCAGTGGGGAGCTGCGCAGCGTGCGCTGGAACGGCCGCCAGATCGAGGCCGCTTCGTCGCGAATCGTCAGCTTCAAGGTCGAATCCAGCTGGAGCGGCCGGGCCGAGCACGCCTTCCTCCAACTGCGCACCGATCTATCCGGAGGCGGGTGGTCCGAGCCTGTGTTCGGTCCCGAGGGCCTGGTCGGCATCACCGCCTCCCAGTCCAAGCAGATCAGCCGGGTCATACCCATCGAGATCGTTCGGGAGTTCCTGGCGCGGGCCGAGGCGGAGCGCTACGAGGCGTTTCCCGCCCTGGGCGCCATGTGGCAGATCAACGGTGATGCCGCTGTTTCCCGTTACCTGGGCCAGTCCGGCGAGCCCCGCGGGGTGTTGATTCGCCAGATCCCCTGGGGTGGATCGGCCTGCGGGACCCTGGAGCCTCGGGACATCCTGCTCGAGGTCGACGGTCATGCGATCGATGCAGAGGGCTACTTTCTGCACGAGCGTTTCGGGCGTCTGCGGTTGAGTCACCTGTTCACCGCGGGCCGCCGCATCGGGGAGACCATTCCGCTCAAGGTGCTACGTGCCGGCAAGGAGCAATCGCTCGAGATCACCCTGCGGCCCTATCCCGCCGCGCTGGATCTGATCCCGGGCGACCGTCACACGCCGCCGCCGTTCCTGATCGTGGGGGGGCTGGTCATGCGGGAGCTGGATGTGCCCTACCTGCGCACCTGGGGCAACGAGTGGACCAAGGAAGCGCCGCCGCACCTGATGGCCCGCTACTACTACGAGCAAGAGGCCCAGACCCCGGATCGCCGGCGGATCGTGCTGATCACCAGCGTCTTTCCCTCGGGGTACAACCGGGGCTACCACGATCTTCGGGACGAGATCGTCGAGACGGTCAACGGCCGGCCGATCGGGGGCCTGCGGGACGTGCTCGCGGCTCTGGAAACGCCCGGTGGCGAAAACGGCGAATTTCACGTCATCGGGCTCTCGCCCGAGGCCTCTTTCTCCCAGGTCGTGCTGGATGCGGCGGGGCTGGAGCAGGCCTCGGCGGAGATTCTCCAGGGCTACCGCTTGCCCGGTGACCGCAGGCTTCCGGAACCGGCGTTTCCGGGAGGCGGGGAGTGCCCCGGGCAGTATTGAGCGCCGTCCCGGCCGGGCCGTTTGATGGCCCCGCGGGGTTCTGATATCAACTTTGATGATCCTTGCCGCGTGGCGAGATCGAAACCCCTACCTTTCTCGTTTCGTGAGGCATTTCAGCCATGGGCAAGACCGAAGTCCGCAACATCGCCATCATCGCCCACGTCGACCACGGCAAGACCACGCTGGTTGACGGGATGCTCAAGCAGGGGGGCGCCTTCGGGGCCCACCAGACCGTTGAGGACCGGGTCATGGACCGGATGGACCTCGAGCGGGAGCGGGGCATCACGATCCTGGCGAAGAACACCGCGGTGGAGTTCCGTGGCACCCGGATCAACATCGTCGATACCCCGGGGCACGCCGACTTCGGCGGCGAGGTCGAACGCAGCCTGCACATGGTCGACGGCGCGCTGCTGCTGGTCGACTCGGCCGAGGGGCCGCTGCCTCAGACCCGGTTCGTGTTGCGCAAGGCGCTTCAGCGCCACCTGCCGATCATCCTGGTGATCAACAAGATCGATCGTAAGGACGCTCGCATCCAGGAGGTGGTCAACGAGGTCTACGACCTGTTCATCGATCTGGACGTCGACGAGTCCCAGCTCGAGTTCCCGATTCTCTACACGGTGGCCCGGGACGGCCTGGCCCACCGGGAGGTCGGCGACGGCTCCGACAGTCTGCTTCCGCTGTTCGAGACGATCATGGAGGCGGTATCCCCGGCGGCGGGGGACGACGATGCGCGGCCCCAGTTCCTGGTGACCAACCTGGACTACGACCCCTACGTGGGGCGGCTGGCTCTGGGGCGGTTGTTCGACGGTTCGTTGCAGATGAACGCCCGCTACGGTTTGTGCCGGGAAGAGGGCCCGGTGGAGTCGGTCAAGTTTTCGGCGCTCTACACCCACTCCGGTCTCAAGCGGGTGCAGGTCGATTCGGTTCACGCCGGCGATATCTGCCTGGTAGCCGGGATCGACGAGATTCACATCGGCGACACGATCACCGATCTCGAGAACCCCAACCCGATGCCGCGGATTCATGTCGATGAGCCGACGGTCTCGATGATGTTCATGGTCAACAGCTCGCCGCTGGCCGGCCGTGAGGGGAAGCTCCTGACCTCGCGTCAGATTCGCGAGCGGTTGATGGCCGAGAGCATGGCCAACGTGGCGATCCAGATTCGCGAGTCCGCCGAGCGGACCGACGGCTTCGAGGTTTGCGGCCGGGGTGAAATGCAGCTGGGGATCCTGATCGAGACCATGCGCCGGGAAGGCTTCGAGCTGACGGTGTCGCGGCCCAAGGTGTTGACCCGGGAGATCGAGGGTAAGCTCCACGAGCCGATGGAGCATCTGTATCTGGATGTGCCCGAGGAGTTCCTCGGAGTCGTTACCGAGAAGCTGGGGACCCGCAAGGGACAGATGGCGAACCTGGCGAACCATGGCACCGGCCGGGTGCAGGTCGAGTTCAAGGTGCCGTCGCGCGGGTTGATCGGGTTCCGTAACGAGTTCCTGACCGACACCAAGGGTGCCGGGGTGATGAACTCGCTGATGGACGGGTACAAGCCCTGGTTCGGCGACATCCCGACCCGCACGGCGGGTGCGCTGGTCGCGGACCGCGCGGGCAAGTCCACGGCGTACGCGATGTTCGGACTCGAGGAGCGCGGCGAACTGTTCGTTCCGCCGGGTACCGAGGTCTACGAGGGCATGATCATCGGCGAGCGCAATCGCAAGGATGATCTGGACGCCAACATCACCAAGGAAAAGAAGCTGACCAACATGCGGAGCAGCACCTCGGACGTGCTGGTGACGCTGCGGCCTCCCCGGAACCTGTCGCTGGATCAGGCGATCGAGTTCATCGGCGATGACGAGTACGTTGAGATCACGCCGAGCACGATCCGATTGCGCAAGGCGGAGCTGTCCCGTTCCAGGCGGGAGGTCTTGCGCAAGCGGCGCATCAAGGAGCAGGTCAAGGTCTGAGCGGGGCGAGCGGTGTTGCGCCTTGTTCTAGCGCTATGTGTTGCCCTCGGGGGTGGCATTGTGGCCGACTCGGCCTGGGCGGCGAGCAAGGACGAGGGTTGCCCGCACTGCGCTTCCAAACATCGTAAGCAGCCGTCCTGGCTGGAGCACCTGCGGTCTGGCCCGCGGGGTGTCGAGGGTGAGGCGACGGGCTCGGCCGATGGGGGCTTGGGTCAGGGGCCTGGTGTGGACTCTGCGGAGGGGCCCGTGGAGAGCCCTGTGGAGGGCCCTGTGGAGGGCCCGCCTCCCGGGGGCATTGCCGCTCGAGTCGGTGAGAGCAGCATCGAGATTCCCTACGTCGAGGACGTGGTCTTCAGGCTCGAGGACTTTGCCGCGGAGATGCGGGTGCCCCCGCACCTTGCCGGCAGAATCGCGGTGACGGGGCCGTTCATTTCCCGGGTGCCGGTGGATGGTGCGATTCCGGCTCAGCGCACCGAGGTCTACCTGGCCTACAGTCGTAAGGCGCTCGAGGTGGCGTTTTTGGCCTTCGACGATGAGCCTGAGCTCGTGCGGGCCAACCTCTCGCCCCGGGGCAACGTCTTCGATGACGACAACCTGAATATCCTGATCGATACCTTCGCGGACCAACGCCGTGCGTACATGTTCCTGTGTAACCCTCTGGGGGTTCAATTCGACGCGCAGTTCAATGAGGGCGGGGACTTCGACGCCAATTTCGAGGCGGTCTGGCGCTCCGACGGCCGGCGGACGGACCAGGGTTACGTGGTCGTGATGTCGATCCCGTTCAAGAGTCTGCGGTTTCCGGATGTTCCGGAGCAGCGGTGGCGGGTCATGTTCAATCGCTCGGTGCCGCGGAACAGCGAAGAGTCGTACTGGCCGCGCTATACCAACACCATCGAGGGGCGGCTGAACCAGAGCGCGGACCTGTACGGGATCCGGGAGATCCGGCCGGGGCGGAATATCCAGATCATCCCGTTCTCGTTTCTGCGGAACGTGAATGTGTTGGATCGGGACGCAGCCGCCTTTGCCCGGGACGATCTCGATTCGGACTTTGGTGTCGACGCCAAGATGGTGATCCGCAACAGTCTGGTGCTGGACGCGACGGTTAATCCGGATTTCAGTCAGGTTGAGTCGGATCAGCCGCAGATCACGGCGAACCAGCGATTCGAGGTTCAGTTTCCCGAGTTACGGGCGTTCTTTCTGGAGAACGCGGACGCGTTTCGCACGCCGATCAATCTGGTGTTCACCCGGAGGATCGTTGAGCCTCGGGTTGGCGCCAAGTTGACCGGCAAGCGTGGTCCCTACCAGATCGGGGCGCTTCTTATAGATGATGAATCTCCGGTAGAGGCTTCCGGGAACCCGGATCTTGCCGATGAGCGGGCAAAGGTTGGGATCCTGCGGGTCAACCGGGATATCTCCAATCAGTCTGAGATCGGGTTTCTGCTGACTCAACGCGAACTGGCCGATGCGCACAACCGGGTGGGCGCGGTGGATGGGCGAATCAAGTTCAATCCGAACTGGGTCGGTAACTTTCAGATCGCCTCGGCGGATACTGCGCGGCTCGATGGCACCGAACTGGACGGCATGGCGTACAACGTCAACGTCGACCGCGTGGGGCAGCACTACAGTAACCACAACCACGTGGTCTATACGAGCCCCGGCTTCCGGACGGATCTCGGGTTTCTTGGTGCCAGGCAGCGACCGAACGCGATGGACATCCACCACCGCAGTTCCTATCGCTTCCGCCCGGTGGATTCCAAGTTTTCCGAGTGGGGGCCGGCGTTCTTCATTCGCCGTATCTGGGATGCGGACGGCAATCCGCTGGATTGGACGATCAATCCCTCCTTCAGCTGGAACTGGGTCGGGGGCATGGATGTCGGTCTGCGCTACGACCGCACCAACGAGACCCTCACGCCCGAGGGTTTCCCTGCGCTCGGGCAGTCGACGGAGTTCGAGCAGGAAACCTGGGGTGTCAACTTCGGCTCGACCGAGTACAGCACCATCGAGTTCGGCGCGGGGCTGAACGTCGGCGAGCGGATCAATTTCGTTCCACCGAGCGGAGAGGCGCCGGCCCTGGCGGATTTCTTTTCGGCGTCGGCCAACGCCCTGTGGCGGCCCTTGCCCGCGCTTCGGATCGAGATGCGATACCTGCACAACGAGCTCTCGGAGCTCGGCGGTGGGGGGCGCATCTTCCGCAACGACATCTCACGGATCCAGGCGAACTGGCAGTTCTCCAAGGAGCTTTCGCTGCGAACGATCCTGCAGCATGACCGACTCGACCCGGATTCCGAGCGCACCCGCCTCACCGACAGCGAGAACCTCAATGTCGATCTGCTGGTTCGTTACCTGTGGAATCCGTGGACGGCGCTTTTTGTTGGCTACAACACCAACTCCAGCAACTTCGATCTGATCGACGGCCCCAATGGGCGTGAGGTGGCGAGGACCGACGGTTCTCTGAACCGTGACGGTCGCCAGGTGTTCGTCAAGTTCTCCTACCTATTCAATATCTAGAACCCCCCGTCAACTAGAACTCCGTTTCTCGCTCTGAAACATTTCGTTGAGTCTGCACCTGCAGACTGAGCTCGACTTGTTGGGCAACTCCCGATCGCTTGCCTCGGACGGTCATCCCGACCGGTGGGCGAGTTCGGCGGGCGCAATCGGCAGGCGCAGTTGGCAGGCCCGAATCGGCAGGCCCCCATCGGTGGACCCCATCGGTGGACACGAATGGAGGCGACCCTCGATGCGTATCGAGGAACTCACGTTCGCCAGGTTTGTCCGTTTGCCACAAGGCGCGGTCACTTCCAAGGCAAGAATAGTCCGCCGAGTCTTCCTAGTCCGTTCCCTGAGTGTCTCGCGGGGTTTCGGAAGCACAACGCAGAGGCCTGGCCGCGGCATGGTGTCCGTGTCGCTTGCCGGGTAACCTCTTCATGCCTCCTCCACAGCGGATTGCACGCGCTTCGATGAGTCCCGTCGTCGGTGCGGCAGTGCTTGCCTGGCTTCGTTAGCTTGGAGGTGTCATGGAGGTTTCTGGAACGGCGCGAGATGCCGGGTCGGTCGATGAGGCCGGTTCGGGGCATTCAGCCGCCGATGAACGATTGCCGGAGTCGGAGAAGGTTGTTCGCATCGCCCCGCGAGTCTTGCACGGGTTAGCCCTGAAGGCGCTTCGTGTCGGCAACCGGGGGCGGCTCGCGTTGTGTGAGGCGATGCGGTCGCTGGACGAGTCGGCCGGGTATCTCGAGCTCGGGTTTTCCTCTATTGCGGCCTATGCCGAATCGAATCTCCATCTCCGGAGAGCGGAGTGTTTCGAGTACCTGCGGGTGAGCCGGTCTCTGTTGCAGTTGCCGGGGCTGAAGAAGTCCTTTGCTCGCGGGCGGATCAGCTGGTCGGTCCTCAAGGCAGTCACCCGCGTGGCCAAGCCGGAATCCGAGTCGCAATGGCTGGACTTATTGACCGAGCGCGGCGCGGAACAAACGGTCGCCGAGGCGCGGGAGGCCCATCGGTCTGGGCGGGATACGCCTCGCCGTGACGCCTATGGTCTGCCGAATCTCGATCAGCGGATGGTACTGCGTTTCCCGCGGTCGGATATGGAGAAGGTCCGCAGGTGGCTGGAAGCCGTAGGTCAGCAGATTCAGCAGAAGACAGGAGCTGCCGAACTGAGACCGGAGGATGTTCTTGTTTTCCTCTCCGAGCAACACGAGATGGTCGAGCCAGCGAGTTCCGCTGATATGGATGGCGGCGACCAGGCCGGTGGAGTGGGCCGGCCTGGCGCTCAGGCGAGGCCATTGACGGCGGCGGCGGCGGCTACGGGCCGGGTGCGAAACAAGGCCAGGGTCATCTACAAGCAGTGTCCTAGCTGTCGCAGGTCCGCGGTGGGGACCCGCGACGGCATGGTTGAAGTTGAGCCGGAGGTCGTGGATCGGAGACTTGGGGATGCAGAGATCGTGGCGATCGATGGGCCGACACCGGCTCCACTGCGGCGCAGGATACTCGGGCGGGAGCTGCACCGATGTGGGAACCCGCGGTGCTCAAGACCGGCTGAACACTGCCATCACATCGTGTTTCGCTCCAGGGGCGGCGAGACATCGATGTCCAATGAGGTGGCGGTTTGTCGGACTTGTCACGCTTTGATTCACTCGGGGCTGCTCCGAGTCCTCGGGAAAGTCGGCGAAGCCGGAAGTAAGGGGTTGCGCTGGATCCCTGCGGTCGCTGCCAGTGATTCGTCACACGATGACGATCTGGCCGCTGTCAGGCTCCCGGTTTGGATCGCGGCAGCAGGAGGTGCGCTGGACCGGATTGACGAAGACTCAGGGCTCGGCGAGGCTACCGTCGCAGAGTCGGGGGGAGCGGGGGTGTTGTCCGAGTCGGTAGAGTCTGCAAACGCAGACTCCTGAGGCGACGTTTCAGTCTAGGCGGTGCTTTCGGGAGCCCGTTTCTCCGCGGGACGTGCTAGAAACACGCCCGTGAAGACGAGGATGGCGCCTAGCCAGACCTCGAGGCCCGGGCGTTCGCCAAGGATGGTCACTCCGAGGGCGACCGCGACCACGGGCTGTAGGTAGATGAACAGGGCCACCGTCGAGGACTCAACGTGCTTGAGCGCGTGGTAGTTCAGCATGTACGCCAGGGCGGTAGGGCCGATCACGATGAAAGCGGCCCATCCCCAGATGGATGGGGCGATCGCCGAGTAGTCGATCGCCAGTGCGGGCCGAAGTCCGACCACGGCGACCCCGAACACGCCGAAACTCATCAGTACGGCACTGCCACTGATCGGATCGGTCCTCGCCATCAGCCGCTTCGAGATCACAAGGAAGAAGGCGAAAGAGAGGGCATTGATCAGGACCAGGACGTCCCCCTGCAGGGATGCATCCGCGGATTCCGCCAGGGCCGGCCCGACACCGAGGATCATCAAGACTCCGACGAGGGAGACCAGGACCGCCAATCCCTTCCGGGGCGAGCCACGTTCCCGGCCTAGCAGCAGCGCGAACACCAGCGCCCCCACCGGAATGCTGGTCATGATGATCGAGGCATGACCGGTGCTCGTCCGACTGAGTCCCTCGACGAAACAGACCTGGTTGAGGATCACCCCGAACAGGGCGTAGAGCGCCAGGCGGCCATAGTCCTGCGGCCGGTCCGGCAGCGGGGACCCGCGCCACCCCGAGATGAGCCATAAGCAAGCGGCTCCCCCACAGACCCGCAGAAAGGCCCAGGCGGCCGGCTCTATCGCCGAAACCACTATTTTTGCGGCGAAATAGTGCACTCCGAACAGGATTTGCACCAGGACCAGCGCCCACAGCGCCCGGGTATGTTCTCGGCTCATTCCTACTTTCTAATCCCGAATCTGTAACGCACCCGGTATAGCACCGACCAAATCATTCCGTCACACCTGCCCGGCCAGTACAGCTCGAGTCCCAGGAGGACGCATGACGCGAACCATCCGTCTGTGGATGTTGTCGCTGGGGGTGCTCTGTTTGGCACTCCCTGCGTTTGCTCTCCCTTCCGGCGCCGTCCCCGAGGTGCAGAATCTCCAATTCCAGTCGAAGACAGATCTTGACTGGGACCCGATTCCCGGAGTGGATGGCTACAACGTTTATCGCGGTTCCGTAGCCACTCTGCCTGCCGACTACGGCAGTTGTTTCGCGGTCGGACTGCCGACCAATAGCTTCAGCGATCTATCGCCGGATCCTGCGCCAGGTCAGGTATTTACGTACCTGGCTGTCGGCACCAAGGGGGTCAGCGAGAGCATATTCGGGCTCGACTCGGGAGGAGTGAACCGCCCGAACGTGAACCCCTGCGCGGCGCTCCCCGCGCCGTTGCTCGACACGATCAACCCCAATGGTCCCGATGTCGATGGGCAGGTCCAGGGCATCGAGCCCCCGCGAAACCCGGCGGTGGCCAACGAGGTCAACAACCTCGCCGGCGGAGGAATCTACCTCCATACCGGCGAATTCTTCCTCCAGCAAACCGACATGGAGATCCCCGGTCGTGGAATCAACTTCCGCCATGTCCGTTTTTACCGCAGCCAGATCAACCACGAAGGCCAGCAAGGCTACAACTGGACATTCAACTACGACCGCCGGCTGATCTCCGGCGGTGGCGGCCTGATTCACCTGGACGGCACCGGCCGTCAGGACGACTACATCAATGTCGGGGCCCAGTGGGAGCCGGTAGAAGCCGGCATCTACAACAAGATCCGCCAGGATCCGGTCAGCGGGAACTTCATCCTGCGGGATCGTGATGGCACCGAGTACCGCTATCAGAGCTTCGACGGGACGCCCCTAGAGGGGCGGCTCCTCGAGATCCGAGATCGCGGCGGAAACTTCCTCTCATTCATCTACCACTCGGACGGCCTGCTCTGTAACGTCGTCGATACCCTCGGCCGCACGATCAGCTACTACTGGGATGCCGCCGGTCGTTTGGCGATGGTCGAGGACTTCACAGGCCGTCAGGTCCGCTACACCTACTACGACGGCAGCACCGCCGACGGTGCGGAAGGGGACCTACGTACCGTCACCACCCCGGCGATCACCGGCACGTCGACCGGCAACGACTTCCCCTCGGGCCGCACGACCACGTTTACCTACCTGACCAACACCGGGGATGCCCGCCTCGATCACAACCTCGTCTCGATC
>CAZBZH010000119.1:0-10048 GCA_964496265.1 uncultured Acidobacteriota bacterium
GGGAGGATTCTCTCGACGTGGTGACCTTCGTCGAGGCGGAACCCTCGGCGGACGCGGACCAGCAGCTCGATGCCCGGCGGGCCTCGGAGCTGTTGGCCCAGTTGCCGCCGGCCCAACGTGAAGCGATCTACCTGAGACACTACGCGGCCTGTTCCTTCGCCGAGATCGGCCGCGCCACCGGAGTGCCCACCTTCACCGCCGCCAGTCGCTACCGGCTGGGCATCGAGCGACTGCGCAAACAACTGGGAGTGAAGTCATGACTCGTCGCGACCTTCAGGATCCGTTGAAAGGCACCCGGGTACCTGCCCCTCCCGCGGCGCTTCGCGAGCGTGTTCTCGATTCCGCCCGGGAGGCGTTGCGCGCCGCGCCGCAGATCAGCTACTGGGATCGGCTCTGGACCCATCCCGGCCTGCGGCTGGCCTGGACTTTTTCGGTGGTCGCTCTACTGACCGCGCACACCGCCCTCAGTCTGCAGTCCCGATCCGACGTCGCCGGAACGACGGCGGTCGTGGCTGAAACCGAGGGTGCCGTCGACGAGGAGTTCCGGCAGATCGTCGACCTTCCCCCGTTCGATATCAGCCCGGCCGCCACAGGCATGCCGGAGAGCCCGGAATCTGGTTCCGGGCCTGACCAACCTGAATCCCCCGACCGGCTTCAGCCGGAAGACTCCGAGGTTTCCTCATGATGCTCAAGACCAAGTACCGTGCCGTCGCCGTCATCGGCGCCGCGGCGTTCGTTCTATTGCTGGCAGGTTCCCTGGCCGCCCGGGTGGGCGTGAGCGGGGCTGTGGACGGCGAGTCGTCGGCGGAGCGGTCCGCCGCACCTGTGCCCGGCGGCATGCCTCCGGCGCCCGCCGGCCAGGTTCCCGACCCGTCGCAGATCGTGCTCGCCGATCAACCGACTCCGTTCTGCTGGGGCTGTTCCTGGAACTGGAATGCGCCGCTGGATTTCACCGTCGATCTCGACCTGCTGGCGCCGCTGGGTGACGGGCCCGGCAACGCCGCCGAGTGGTTCCGGCACTTCGCCCGTGGCGGCGCCCGCTTCGACAGCATCACGCCGCGCGACAAGGGACGGAGCAAGCTGGAAGTCGACGGCAGGACCTGGATGTACTTCGAGGGCGATCACCCGCTGCTGCTCGAGGCCGAAGGCTGGGTCGATCAGGCCACCTGCCGCTTCTACCCCGAGATCTGGCCGCTGGAAGGGCCGGATACGAAGATCACCAATCTGCTGTTCGTGATGGACCTGGCCCGGTCGTGGGTCCTTCGGGGCAAGGCCGCCGAGGATCGGGAGCAAGCTCTCGCCGACTATCGCCGGGCGATTCGATTCGGCCGGCTGATGCGCCAGGACAATGTGACCCTGATCCAGGACATGGTCGCCATCGCGGCGATTCGTCTCGGCACGGAAGCGATCTTCGAGGATGCCCGGGAGCAGGGAGACGCGGCGACGATGCTGGTGGCCTCGCGGGTGCTCGCCGACATGGACGCCATCCGTCATCAAACGGCGCGGCGAAACACGCTGCTGTTGCGGGCCTTCGGCGTGATCGATCGGCCCGACCAGCTTCCGATGCGGCTGGAGCGGGAGTCCTTCAACCAGTTGATCAAGCTGGTGCGGGCGATGCCGGAGCGACGTTTCCTGATGGAAGCGGTGTTGGGGCTGCATATCGTGTCCCGTTTCGCCGTTCCGCAGCAGGCCGAGGTCGCGGAGACCGTGCTGGCGGAACTGGAGGCCCAGGGAGACCCGATGGTCGCCGGCCTGATCGACGATCTGCGGCGCAATCCCCCAACCCTGGAGTCGATGACAACGATCAAGTAACCGATTCGCGCACTGGAAAGAGCTGGCGTAGGCTTGAGCGAACCACTCACCGGACATCATCGAGGAGGGACCATGGCTCGATACCTACCCCAGCTCGCTCTGACCCTCGTTTGCCTGACGCTCGCTTGCCTGACCCTGGCCGGCTGCGCAGGCGCTCCGTCCGATCGAGCGGCGTCCCCGGTGGCCCGCACGGACCACGCTCCGGCCTCCCAGGGTTCGGCGCCGGTCCTGCATTCCCTCGGCTACCTCTCCGGCCCTCCCGACGGAGGCCAGGATGCCGAGCCGAGCTCCGCCGGTCTCGCAGCCGACGGCGAGGTCATCCCCGTATCGACCCGGGGTCTGCGGTGGGCCGACCGGATGTTGATTCGCCGGGCGGACATGGTGGTCGAGGTCGAGGATGTCGACGCCGGCGTCTGGGAGATCGAGAACCTGGCCGAGCGCCACGGCGCACTGATCTCCGACACCCAGGTGCGCCGCGGCGAGGATGAAACCCCCGAGGCCTGGCTCAACGTGCAGGTCGCCCCCGAAGGCTTCCAGGACCTCCTCGCCGATGTCCGCAAACTGGGCATCGTCCACGTCGAGCAGATCAAGACCGATGACGTGACCAAGGCCTACGCCGATCTCGGTACCCGTCTCGAGGCCAAGGAACGCACCGCCGATCGCCTGCGCGAACTCCTGAGCAACCGCACCGGCGAACTGGCCGACGTGCTCAAGGTCGAGCGGGAACTGGAACGCCTGATCGTCGAGATGGAGCGCATGAAGGGCGAGCGCCGCTACTACGAGAGCCAGGTGGCGGTCTCGACGATCTCGCTGAAGCTGCGGGAGGCGGTGGAGGAACCGCTGATCGCCGCGGCCCCCGGTCCGATCGTCGAGGCGCTGCGGGATGCGGTCAAGACCCTGGAGCACTCGACGGCGCTGCTGGTCTATCTGTTCGTCGCCGTCGCGCCCTGGCTGGTCCTGGCGGCGCTGGGCTGGTGGAGCGTGCGCCTGATGCGCACCCGGGCCGGGCGGGCCGGCTAGCCGTCACGCAGCGTGACGACGTCTCGTACCAGGCCGTCGCGAGACTGCAGACGAACTACGGCGCCGTCAGTTCCGGATAGGTCTCAATGAGCCATTGCTCGAGCTTGCGGACAAGAGCGGCAAGCGCAACGCCGTGGTCTGTGAGGCGGTAGTCGACCCGTGGCGGCACTTCGGAGTAGCTCGTCCGCTGCACGAGTCGGAACTGCTCGAGCTGGCGGAGACGTTCCGTTAGGACCCTGCGCGAGACGCCTTTGAGCATGCGTTCCAGTTCGCCGCTGCGGCGAGGCCCGTCTGCAAGCGCGCAGAAGATCAGCAGCGTCCATCGACTGCCAAGCAACTCCATGAGCTCGCGCGACGGGCAGTCTGGATTGAAAGGGTCTCCCGGCTTGGCATTCAGCATGATTCGATTGTTACTAAAAAGTGCGTACTTTTCAATTTGTCACATTCGGGCGATGGTGATCCAGGTTCAAGCAACTGCAAACAAATCTCTTGAGGAGCACCGACCCATGACCAACACTGAGACCAAAGTCTTCCTCTTCGCGCAGATCCAAGTCTCGATTCCCTTCGCAGAGTTTCCCTGGACCTCGATCAATGCGGACATGAAGAAGATCCCCGGCCTGCGTTCGAAGACCTGGTTGAGCGGCCTGGGAACCGACACCATTGGTGGTTTCTACGAGTTTGAATCGGCCGAAACGGCAAGGGCGTACGCCGACGGTGCGCTATCTGGTTACGCAAAGGCAGCGGGGGGAACCCTCTCGGTCCAGCTCTTCAGTGGCGCTGCGGTCGCCGAGGCGAGTCAGGACATGAAGTCACCCTACTTCACGGGATGATGCGTGCGCCTGATGCGCACCCGGGCCCGGCCGGCTAGCCGTTCGCGAGCGCTCGGGACCCGCTACAATCCCGGCGATGGCGAAGAAGGCCAAGGCGCGGGTGAAGGCGGAGACCGAGCTCTACGCTCCGGTCAAGGCGCACCTGGAATCCCAGGGGTACACGGTCAAGGCCGAGATCGGCCCCTGTGACGTGATGGCCCGGCGGGGGGATGAGCCCCCGGTGATCGTCGAACTCAAGACCGCGTTCACCCTGTCGCTGGTGCATCAGGGGGTCGCCCGGCAGTCGGTGACCGATGCGGTCTACCTGGCGGTCCCTCGGGGCCGCGGCAAGGCCTGGCAGCGGGCTCACGCCGAGCAGAAGACCCTGTGCCGCCGGCTGGGTTTCGGTCTGATCACCGTGCGCGCTTCCGACGGTTTCGTCGAGGTGCATCTCGACCCGGGGCCCTACCGGCCGCGCAAGTCCAAGGCGCGGGCGGGTCGTCTGCTTCGGGAGTTCGATCGTCGCGAGGGGGATCCCAACGTCGGCGGATCGACCCGCACCCGGATCGTCACCGCCTACCGCCAGGACGCCCAGCGTTGTGCCGCCCATCTGGCGGAACACGGACCGAGCAAGGGGGCCCATGTCGCCGCGGCCACCGGAGTCCCCCGGGCCACCCGCCTGATGGCCGACGATCACTACGGCTGGTTCGAGCGGGTGCGGACGGGGATCTACACGCTGACGCCTCGGGGTGTCGAGGAGTGGAGTCAATGACCCGGCGCCCCGCGCCGCAAGAGAGGATACAAACGTGATCTGTCGCTACTGGCGGGGCTGGACCACGCCGCAGAATGCCGATGCCTATCAGAGCGTGCTGACCGAGCAGGTGATTCCGATGATCGAGTCCCGGCGGATCCCGGGTTTTCAGCGCATTGACATGATGCGCCGGGAGCTGGGCGACGAGGTGGAGTTCGCCACGATCATGTGGTTCGAGAGCATCGATGCGATCCGGGCCTTCGTCGGCGACGACTACGAAGTCGCTCACGTCCCCGAGGTGGCCCGCAAGGTGCTGAAGCGTTGGGATGAGCGCTCGGCCCACTACGAACTGTTCGGGCAGCGCGAGCAGCCCTGAACTTTCCCGGGTTTGGCCCCGGGCGCCCCGCGATGCCGGCGCGGGTGTGACGGCTAGCTGCCGGCGGCCGCCGGCCGGTGGTCCCGCGCGAAGAACACGTAGATCGACGGCACCACGAACAGGGTGAACAGCGTACCGATGGCCATGCCCGAGACCAGCACCAGGCCGATGCTGTTGCGGGCCTCGGCGCCGGGGCCGCTGACCAGCACCAGCGGGAAGTGGCCGAGGACCGTCGCCACGGTGGTCATCAGCACCGGCCGCAGCCGCACCGTCGCCGCCTCTCGCACCGCTTCCAGCTTGGACATGCCCTGGCCCTGCAGCACGTTGGCGAACTCGACGATCAGGATGCCGTTCTTCGAGACCAGGCCGACCAGAGTGACCAGGCCGACCTGGGAGTAGATGTTCAGGGTCGTGGTCCAGCCGTCGGTCCAGAAGGGCATCTGGGCGTTGGGCATCTTGAGAAAGGTGAAGATCAGCGCGCCGAACATGGCCAGCGGCACCGAACCCGCCAGGATCACGAAGGGGTCGCGGAAGCTGTTGAACTGGGCGGCCAGCACCAGGTAGATCAGGATCACCGAAAGCGCGATGGTGATCAGGAAACCCTGTCCCTCTTCCCGCAGCTGCCGGGATTCGCCGGTGTAGTCGATCACGAACCCCTGGGGCATCAGCGCCCGGGCCTCGTCTTCGAGGAAGCGCAGGGTCGCGTCGAGGGGTTGGATCGCCACGCCGCTGATCTTGACCGCGTTGAGCTGCTGGAACCGGTTGAGCGCCCGGGGCTGCACTTCGCGCCGCAACTCGGCGACCGAACTCAGCGAGATCAGCCCGCCGTCGGGGCCGGTGATGTAGATCCGCTGCAGCTGATCCGGGTTGAGCCGCTGGGGCCGCTTGATCTGGGGGATGACCTTGTAGCTGCGGCCGTCGATGTTGAAACGGTTGACGAAGTTGCCGCCGACCATCGCCGCCAAATCGGCGCCGACGGTGCGCAGGTCGAGGCCCATCGACGAGATCTTGTCCCGGTCGAGCACGACCTCGGTCAGCGGCTGGTCGATCTTGGTGTCGAGGATCGGCGGGAAGGCGAACATGCCGCTCTCGATCGCCTTCAACTGGAGTTGCTGCGCCACCTCGAGGATCCGCTCGGGATCGGCGGTGGAGGCCAGCACGAACTCCACCGGGAACTGGCCGCCGCCGGGCAGGGGAGGGGGCACGATCGGCAGCAGGTTGACCGACGGGAGCTGCTCGAGCTGGGCCTGCAGCTCGGCCTGGACCTCGAACACATGCCGTCCGCGCTCACTCCACGGTTCGAGCACCAGCCCGCCGAAACCGCCGCCGGGGTTGGTCAGCTGGAAGGTGTAGGCCGCCTCCGGCGTGGACATGAAGATCTCGTTGGCCGCGTCCGAGGCGGCTCCGGTGAACTCCAGCGTGGCGTTGGACGGGGTTTCCAGGATGCCGAAGACCACCCCTTGGTCCTCGGTGGGCGCCAGTTCGTTGGGGGACTGGGTGTACATCGCCACGGCCAGCAGCGACAGGCCGATCCACAGCACGTACATCGCCGGCCGGGCGTTGAGCGAGGCGTCGAGCATCCGCCGGTAGAGTCGCCGCAGCCGTTCGAACCCGCCGGAGACCCGTTTCTGCAGCGCGCCCTGTTCCACCTTGAGCAGGCGGGCCGACATCACCGGCGACAGGGTCAGCGCCACGACGCCGGAGATCAGCACCGCGCCGGCCAGGGTGAAGGCGAACTCGCGGAACAGCGAGCCGGTCAGCCCGCTCTGCAGGCCGATCGGCGCGTAGACCGCCGCCAGGGTGATGGTGATCGAGATCACCGGCCCGGTCAGTTCGCGAGCCCCGGCGATGGCGGCATCGAAGGGCTTGAGCCCCCGGCGCAGATTGCGCTCGATGTTCTCGACCATCACGATCGCGTCGTCGACCACCAGGCCGACCGAGAGCACGATGGCCAGCAGCGTCAGCAGGTTGATGGTGAAGCCGAACAGCTGCATCAGGAACACGGCGCCGATCAACGAGACCGGGATCGCCACCACCGGCACCAGCACCGAGCGCAGGGAGCCGAGGAACAGGAAGATCACGATCACCACGATCAGCAGCGTTTCCGAGAGGGTCTTGACCACCTCGGCCAGGGCGTCGTTGATGTAGCTGGTCGAGTCGTAGGCCATCGAGGCGCTCAGGCCGCTGGGGAGATCCCGCTGCAGCGCCTCGATCTCCTCGCGCACCGAACGGATCACGTCGATGGAGTTGGCGTTGGGCAGCACCCAGACGCCCATGAAGGTCGCGGTCTGCCCCGAGAAGCGCACCTCGGTGGTGTAGTCCTCGGCTCCGAGCACCACGTCGGCCACGTCGCTCAGCCGCACCAGGGCGCCGCCGGATTCCCGCAGCACCAGATCCTTGAACTCCTGGACCGAGCGCAGATCGGTGTTGGCGGCCAGGTTGACCTGGATCAGGGCGCCCTTGGTCTGACCGATGGCGCCCAGGTAGTTGTTGCCCTCGACCGCCGCGCGGACCTCCGCCGGGCTGATGTTGTAGGCCGCCATCCGGTCCGGCTTGAGCCAGATGCGCATGGCGAAGTTGCGGGCGCCGAGCACGTCGGCCCGCTGCACACCGGGGAGGGCCGAGAGCCGCGGCTGCACCGCTCGCACGAGGTAGTCGGTGATCTCGTTTTGCTCGAGGATGTCGGAGTTGAAGCTGAGGTACGCCGCCGCGAATTCTGAATCGGCGGTGGCGATGTTGATCGTCGGCACCTCGGCCTCGGGAGGCAGATCACCCCGGACCTGGTCGACCTTGGAACCGATCTCGGCCAGCGCCTTGGTGCTGTCGTAGTTCAGTTCCAGCCGCGCGGTAATAGTCGAGATGCCCCGGGAGCTGCTGGACTGCAGGTAGTCGATCCCGTCGGCGGCGGCGATCGCCCGCTCCAGCGGCACGGTGACGAAGCCGCGCACCAGCTCGGCATCGGCGCCGACGTAGACCGTGCTGATCGTGATCGAGGCGTTCTCGTTGCGCGGGTACTGGCGGACGGTCAGCGAACCGATGGCCTGCAGGCCGGCGATGATGATCAGCAGGTTGACCACGATCGCCAGCACCGGGCGGCGGATGAAGATATCGGTGATCCTCATGGCGCCGCCGTCAGGAATCCGGAGGGGTCGGAGTCTGGCTCGGGGGAATCAGGCCCAGGTCGGATTCGACGATCGCCTGTCCGTTGCGCAGCTTGAACGCGCCGGCGGAGACCACCCGCTCGTCGCCGGCGAGCCCCTCGGTGATCTCGATGAAATCTCCCTGGGTGTCGCCCAGGCGCACGATCTGCTGCCGGGCGACGAGCCCGCCCTGTTCACCTTCTTCGACGACGAACACCGTATTGCCGAAGGGCGCGAACATTACCGACGTGGTCGGCACGATCACCACCGAGCGCTTGCGCGGCAGGATCACGTCCACGTTGACGTACATCCCCGGACGCAGCACGGCGTCCCGGTTGACGAAGGTCGCCTGTAGCCGCAGGTTGCGCGAGGCGCTGTCGATCTGCGGGTTGATCGCGGTGATCTTGCCGAGAAGTTCCCCGGTGAAAGCATCCCCCCGAACGCGAACCGGCAGGCCGGGCTCGACGTCGACCAGGGCCTGCTGGGGCAGGGAAAATTCGACGAACACCCGGTCGATGGCCTGGAGTTCGACGATCGCATCTCCGGGGTCGAGGTACTGTCCGGTGCTGATCTGCTTGATCCCCAGCCGGCCGGAGAAGGGGGCGCGGATGGTCTTCTTTAGCAGGGTGGCCTCGAGCGAGGCAACCCGGGCGCGGGCTTCGGCCTCGGAAGCAATCGCCTGGTCGAGATCCGATTCGGGAATGGTCTGGGTGGCGAACAGTTCCCGGGCGCGCCGGAACTGGCGCTCGGCCAGGGCCAGATCCGCCTGGGCCTGCTTCAGGTTGGCCTGCTCGACCAGGCTGTCCAGCTCGATCAGCAGGTCGCCTCTGGAGACCCGTCCGCCGGGGCGGAACGCGATGCGTTGCACCACGCCGGGGATCTCGTTGCGGACGGTAATGCCCTCGACGGCGGCGACGCTGCCGACGGTCCCGAGGGTCTCTTCCCACTCCTCGGTTTCGGCCGCGGCGATGCCGACCGCCACCGGCGGTGGGACGAAAGACTCGCCCGCTTCGATCATCGCGCCGATCTGGAGCACTTTGGTGCCGGCCAGCGCGAAGAACGCCACGGCAACGACTAACAACGCAAGAAGAACCCGCCACCACATGATTGCCTCATCCTACCGCGTTCTACGGTTCTTTGCCGGAGGGGTTGCGTTGCTTGCTGACAGCTTTTGACGGTAGGTGCCGGTTCCTTGTAAAGGGACGTAAACGGCGGCCCCAAGGAGTCGCGAGGCCACCGGGGAATCAGGGGGCCCGCTCCACGATCAATAACTCCACATCGCGGGCTTCGAGGCGCAGATCCAACCCGTAGCGCGACAACGAGGCCCGAAGCGTCTCGAGGTTCCGCGCGTCGAGTTCCAACTCGTAGAGCTGCTGCCCCAGACCGGTCGCGTCGATTCCCGGCCGGTCCAGGAGCCCGCCGATCCAGCCGGCGACCTCGGCCAATGCGGTGACTCCGCCAAGCGTCGGCCCCATGGTGCTCAACGACGAGCTGGTCGCCGGCGATGGCTGCGGGCCGGTCTCGCCCTCACCGAGGGTCAGCACCGCCGCACCCCTTTGCTGCTGTTCGCGCCGCACCTGCACGCCGTAGAGGTCCGCGAGCGCGTTCCGCAGCAGCCTCTTGCCGGTTTCCAGCTCACCGTCGGGGGGAATGATCGTCACGTCCAGCAGGCGCCGGTCAAGTTCGGCTCCGAGCCGACTCTCGATCCGTTCGTCGGGCGTATCCCAGGCGTCCGCGATCAGGGAGCGCAGGCGGCGTCCGGGCGCGCGGATCTGTCCCGATTCCCGGTCGAAGCGGGCGAACTTACCCTGGATCCGGGTATCGACCAGGCGGACCAACGGCTCGGTGCCCTCCGCTTCAAGCGACTGAAGATCCCAGTCGGTGCTGAAGGCGTGGGCTGCCTGCATCTCGGTGCCCGGCAGGGTGACGGTCTCCCCGCGGGCCACGGCGAGGAGCGAGCCGGCACTGACCTCACCGGGGTGGGTCAGTGCTTCGATCCGGCCGCTGGGGCCGACGAGGGCTGCCATCGGAACGCCACGAACCGCCATTCGCTCGAAGGCGTAGCCGTTGTCGTCTCGCACCACCGGGGTCTGCACGTCCAGCTCCTCGAGGATCGGAGCGAGTTCCTCGGCGGACTCGT
>CAZBZH010000120.1:0-9975 GCA_964496265.1 uncultured Acidobacteriota bacterium
AGCCGGTGCGTCCGGCGCTGCGCAACCTGAACCTGACCATTCCCCAGGGAAGCCGCTACGCCCTGGTCGGGCCGGTCGGTTCGGGCAAGTCGACCCTGGCCGACCTGCTGGCCCGGGTCTACCCGGTGGAGCGGGGCAAGATCCTGATCGGCGGCCGGGACATCAACGACATTCCCATCGACGTGCTGCGCCGCAGCGTCGGCTACGTGCCCCAGGAAGCGTTCCTCTTCTCCCAGTCGATCCGGGACAACATCGCGCTACGCGACCCCGAAGCCTCCGACGAGGTGGTCGCCCGGGCGGTCAAGTCCGCCCACCTGGACGGCGATCTGGCCAAGTTCCCCCAGGGGCTCGAGACGGTTGTCGGTGAACGGGGCTTCACCCTTTCCGGCGGTCAGCGCCAGCGCACGACCCTGGCCCGGGCGCTGGTCGGCACGCCGCCGATCTTGATCCTCGACGACACCCTCTCGGCGGTGGATGCCGATACCGAGAAGGCGATTCTCGAGGAGTTGATGCAGGCCTCCCGGGATCGCACCTGCGTGTTGATCTCCCACCGGCTTTCGACCCTCAGCGGCGCCGACCGGGTGATCGTCCTCGATGAGGGGGGCATCGTCGATCAGGGCAGCCACGAGGAACTGGTCCAGCGGGAGGGGCTCTACTCCCGCCTGTTCGTCCGCCAGCAGCTGGAACAGAGGCTCGACGTGCGATGAGAGGCGCTACCTCGGCAACCCTCCACGAAGAGGAGTCCCTGGGCAAGGCCTACGACGCCCGCTTGATCCGGCGTATCTGGCCCTACCTGCGGCCCTACCGGGGCCAGGTGTTCCTGGCGCTGGTGATTCTGGTGCTGGTCGCCGCGGCCCAGCTGGCCCAGCCGTATCTGATCAAGATCGCCATCGACGAACACATCACCCCGGGGAAACTGGACGGCCTCGCCGCCGTCGCCGGAATGTTCTTCATCGCGCTGCTCGCCGAGTTCCTGCTGCGCTACGCCCAGTTCTACGTGATGGAGCGCACCGGGCAGAACGTGGTCTACGACATCCGCACGGCGGTCTTCGGTCATCTGCAGCGGCTGCCGGCGAAGTTCTTCGACAAGAACCCGGTGGGGCGATTGATGACCCGGGTCACCTCCGACGTCGAGGCGCTCAACGAGGCCTTCACCTCGGGGTTGGTGATGATCCTGGCGGACCTGGTCAAGCTGGTCGGTATCGTCGCGATCCTGCTGTGGATGGATTGGCGCATGGCGCTGATCACCTTTGCCATCCTGCCGGTGATGCTGGTGGTCACCTGGCAGTTCCGCAGCCGGGTCCGTTCCGCCTACCGCCGGGTGCGGGGGGTGGTGGCCAAGCTCAACGCGTTCCTCCAGGAGAGCGTCTCGGGGATGCGGCTGGTCCAGCTGTTCGGCCGGGAGAAGGCCAACGCCGAACTGTTCGAAGGGGTCAACGGCGAGCACCTGGGAGCCCAGCTCAAGGGGGTGCGCTACGACTCCTCCTTCTCGGCGGTCGCGGAGATGATCGGATCGATCACCCTGGCCGCCATCGTCTGGGCCGGCGGCGGACGCATTCTCCAGGGCAGCATCACCTTCGGCACCCTGGTGGCCTTCATCGACTACGCCGAGAAGTTCTTCCGTCCGGTGCAGGAACTGTCCCAGCGCTACACCACCATGCAGGCGGCGATGGCGTCGGCCGAGCGGCTGTTCAAGCTGCTGGATACCGAGCCGAGCATCGTGTCGCCCGAAGCGCCGAAGGCGCTCCCTCAGCCGATGCGCGGGCGGGTGGCCTTCGATGCCGTCACCTTCGGCTACGACCCCGAGCAGCCGGTGCTCCACGACGTGTCCTTCACCATCGAACCGGGGCAGAAGATCGGCGTGGTCGGCTGGACCGGTTCGGGCAAGTCGACCCTGATTCGGCTCCTGACCCGGCTCTACGACATCCAGCAGGGGAGCATCACCCTCGACGGGGTCGATGTCCGCGAGCTGGACCTCGAAGAGCTGCGCCGTTCGGTCGGCGTGGTGCTGCAGGATCACTTCCTGTTCGCCGGCACCCTCGAGTACAACGTGTCGCTGGGCGATCCCCGCATCACCCCCGAGCGGGTGCGGGAGGCCGCCCGGGCGGTGCGCGCCGATCGGTTCGTCGAGCGCCTGCCCCAGGGGTGGAACGAGGAGGTCCGGGAGCGGGGATCCAACTTCTCCATGGGTGAGCGGCAGCTGCTGTCCTTTGCCCGGGCGTTGGCCTTCGATCCGGCGGTGCTGGTGCTCGACGAGGCCACGGCGTCGGTCGATCCGGAAACCGAGCATCACATCCAGGAAGCCCTGGAGACCCTGATGAAGGGCCGCACCTCGATCGTGATCGCCCACCGCCTGAGCACGATCCGCGACGCCGACCGCATCCTGGTGCTGCACCAGGGGGAGCTGGTCGAGTCGGGGACCCACGACGAACTGGTCGAGATCCAGGGGGGCATCTACCGCACCCTGCATCGCCTGCAAACCGCCTCGGTGGCCTAGCTCAGTCCCGGCGCGGCAGCCGCAAGGCGGCCATCTCGCGGTCGTTGCGCACCAGCACCAGGTCGTCGACCAGCACCGGGTGGTTCCAGGTCTTGCCCTCGATCACTTCGATGCGGGAGAGCTCGCGGAAGCCGTCGGGTTCGGCGGCGACCAGCGCCAGCTCCCCCTTTTCCGACAGCACCAGCAGCAGATCCTGATCGGCGAGGAGCAGCATCTGGCCCTTGCCGTAGCGCCCGCCCTTCCAGCGCCGCTCTCCGCCCTCGAGCTCGATGCAGGAGAGGATGCTGCCGTCGAAGCCGTAGGCGTGGCCGCGATGGAGCACGAAGTCGTTGAAGTAGGGCTTGAGCCCGCGACTGGTCCAGCGTTCCTCGACGGTCCATGCCTCCCCTGCGTCCCGTGAAACAGCGAGTCGACGCAGCCCGCTCTTGTCGCGAACACTGATCAGCACGTCGCCGCCCCGGGTGACCGCGGGTTGCACGATCGGGTAGCCGTCCCAGGCATGACTCCACAGAGGTTCGCCGCTGGCGGCATCGTAGCCGTCGAGGCCGACTCCGCTCAGCTGCAGCACCTGCTCGACCCCCTGCAGGGTCGCCGGGACCGGAGAGGTATAGCCGGACCGCCCTTCACCCGACTCGGTGGACCACAGCAGTTCTCCGCTGTGGCGGGCGTAGGCCAGCAGGGTTCCCGCGGCGGCGATCAAGACTCGATCGCCATCCACGACCGGGGAGCCGGAGAAACCCCAGAAGGGTTGCTGGGCGCCCGAGTCCAGCAGGGCATTGCGCGACCACAACACCCGGCCGTCCCGGGTATCGAGGGCGTTGACCAGGCCGGTAGCGCCCATGGTGAACAGTACGTTCCCTTCCAGCGCCGGGGTGCCCCGGGGGCCGGCACCGGCGTTGGACTCGTAGAAACGCACCGGGTCGCCGTGCTGCCAGATCGGCTCACCGGTGGAGAGCCGGTAGGCGGACACGGTTTCCTGTTCACCCCGTTGCTCCTGGGTGAAGAACACGTCGCCGGACACGGCGAAGGAGGACCAGCCGGGACCGACCTCTCGGCGCCACAACAGCTCTGGCGGCGACGCGGTCCAGTCGCTGGAGAGGGTGGTGCCGCGTACGATCCCGGTCCCTTCCGCTCCGCGGAACCCGGGCCAGGCCGCGGCGCCCTGTTGCAGCAGCGCTGACGCATCCCCCACGGCTGGGGAGGTGGTTGCCGCCAGTAGGCGCTGTTCCGGAGTCGCGGACCAGCGCCAGGTGAACTCGGAGCCGGCGTCCTGAACGCCGCCGGTCCGCAGCAGGGTCAACGCCAGGCCACCGATCAGCATCGCCGCGACCAGCGCGATCAGCCGCGGCGCACCTTCGACGTTTCGGGTCAACACCGCCCAGGTGACCAGCGCCAGTCCCATCAGCGGAATCACGTAGACGCCGTAGAGCATGCCCATGAAACCGCCCGCCAGCGACGGGTGCAGCAGCTGGCTGCCGAGGAACATCGAAAGCGCCATCAGGGGCAGCACCAGCAGCCGCTCCTTCCACGGTGCGCGGCTCAGCAGGAGCCACCACAGCAGGATCACCGGCCCCAGGGCCAGGCCGGCCATGATCGCGTTCTCCCCCGAGTCGGGGGCGACCCGGGGCACGACGAAGCGCAGGATCCACTGGAGCGCGACCAGGATCACGCCGGGCCAGAGTCGAAGCTTTCGCGGAGCGGACATGTGCGCGGTTCCTCCTTGTTCGAGAGGAAACGCGCTGTGCCCGGATGGGTTTCAAAAAAGCGCGGTCAGGTCCGGGCCCGGGCAGGCTGGCGCCGCCAGTTGGCGGAAAGATCCCGGCCGACCAGCCGGCGGGCGTAGGCGATCACCGGCAGCCAGATCGCCAGGGTGATGGCGCTGGCGGCCCAGGTGGCCCCGGCGGAGAGCAGCGCGAAGTCGTAGAGGCCGTGCAGCAGCATCGAGGCCGCCAGGGGCAGGATCATCCACATCGCCCGGCCGCCTGCGGTGGCCGTGCGCAGGCGGGCGCGGCTCAGACCGAAGCCCCAGATCGCGGCGAACAGCGAATGGGTCAGCGGTGAGGCGACCGAGCGGGCCAGCCCTTCGGTCCAGGGCAGGTAGGGCAGGAACAGCAGGTTCTCGAGGGCGGCGAACCCGATGCCGATGGCGCTGGCGTAGACCAGCCCATCCACCGGTTCGTCGAAGGCCCGCCAGCGGTAGACGAACAGGCGAGCCACCAGGAACTTGGCTCCCTCTTCCACCGGGCCGACCAGCAGCAGGCAATACGCCAGGATCGGCAGCGTGCCGCCCGAGGGATACGACGGCGCACCCAGTCGCGATGCCGCGGCGAACAGGCCCAGCGCCACGAACGCCGAGCCGAGCCCCAGGGCGAAGGCCGCCAGCAGCAACAGCCGCGGCTCCGGCTTCATCCGGTCCTTCATGTCCCAGTACAGCACCCAGAACAGGGCCCCACCCAGGACGAAACCGCCGCTGCGGAGGATGACGAGGTCTTCCAGCACGGAGCAGAAGATGGGACCCGCCCCGGCGGGGATCCACTCAAGGTCCCGGGATTCGGGACGATAAGCCCGCCGGAGACTTTGAATGTATTTCAAGCTTGCAGCGTCAGTTCTTCGCCGTGCCGCTTCCCGGGTCTTGCCGGGAGTGCTGATCCTTCTGTTCGCCGCCGTCGCGCACGCGGGGACGGTGGAGGGACGGGTCGAGGCGAAGCTGGGCAAGCTACCGAAGGGTTTGAAGATCCGCGCCCACCAGCTCCACCGGGAGGTGTCGCCGGTCCTCGCTCCGGTGGACAAACGGGGCCGTTTCCTGCTCCAGGATCTGGCCCCGGGGGTCTACCGCTTCGACTTCCTGATGCCCAACAACACCGTGGTCGCCCAGGCCGGCGAGTCCTATCTCGAGGTCGGGGAGGGCAACTACCGTCTGGACATCGAGATGCCCCGCGGGTCGGGAAGTGCCGCTGAAACTCCGTTTCTGGACTGGCCGCTGCAGTACAAGGCCATCGCCGTCGTGGGTGCCGTGGCCGCTGCCGCGGTGATCTGCGAGGCGGACGACTGCACCGGCGACGACGACTCCGCCTCGCCGAGCAGCCCCTGAGCTCCCGCTTCCCGGGGCGGCCCGGCCCCTCCCGTATGGCCCGCCTGGTGTAAGATTCCCCGGAGAGGGGGACTCTTCGATGGCCGAACAGGCTCTCCGGCAAGCCCACAGGGGCAGTGTGTTCAGTTGGATCACCGCCGCGGTGTTCGCGGCGACCCTGTCGGTCTACTTCCTGCCGATCCTGGATGCCGCGTCGCTCAAGACCTTCGCCTCGGAGTTTGCCCAACTACCCCTGCGCCTGCTGCTGATCGTGGCCCTGGTTGCGATCCGGCCCCGGCCGCCCGCCGAGCGCTGCTTCTGGGCCTATCTGCTGGCAGCCTTCGCTACCTGGTTCGTCACCGATCTGGTCTTCCAGCTCGCCGAGGGCACCGCCGTCTGGTGGGCGATGGTCCAGGACCTGGGGTTCCTGGCCTTCTACCCACTGGTGGTCTTCGCCCTCGAAGAGCGGCCCGATCGCTACCGCCTGCCCCTGCGCGCCTCGATGGCCCGGGGCTGGGTCGCCTACACCGGTGTGGCGACGATGCTGTTCATTTATGCCTACTTCGGCTGGCTCACCGCCTGGGCGGCTCCGCAGGCGTTCCTCTCGGCCGTACCGAGCTACGCGTTCTTCCTCGTCGGCGATCTGTTCGTGCTGGGCCTCCTGATCGAACGGGTGATCACTGCGGGGCCGGGTTGGCGCCTGACGTACGGGCTGATGGCGGCGGCGATGGCGGTATGGGCCGGCTCCGACACCATGGACATGCTCGACCGGGCCGGCGTCTACACCTTCGAGTACGGCACCTACCTGGACTTCCTGACCTACACCCCCTACGTGTTGTTCATCGCCGCCTGCAGGATCCGGGGACGCCAGTCCGACCCGGAACCGTTGATCTTCGAGCCGCCGCGCAAGGCAACGGTGGTCGCCGCCTTCGCCTACGCGGTGGTCATTCCGCTGGTGCACGTCGGCATTTACGTCTCGGGCTGGTTGCCCGAGTTGGCGCGCAAGCGGGACGCCCTGGTGTTCGTCTCCACCGGGATCCTGTTCTTGCTGGCATTCCATGCGCTGCGGCTGCAGCGGCGGGAATCCCAGGAGATGCGGGTGGTCGTGCTGGATGCCGACCTCGAGCGCAACCAGAAAATGGAAGCGCTGGGTCAGCTCGCCGGCGGCATCGCCCACGACTTCAACAACGTGCTGTTGATGCTCCAGGGACACGTGGAGTTGATGGGGCCCCAGCTGGCCCGGGTCCCCGGAGGGGGCAAGTTCGTCGAGCGGGTGCGAGCCACCGTCGAGCAGGGGAGTTCGCTGACCCGCCAGCTCCTGGCTTTCGGCAGCCGCCAGGTGGTGCGCCCCGAGCCCGGTTCGACCCGCAAGGCGCTGTCCGACGCCGAGGAACTGCTGCGCCGAACCCTCGGCGAGCACATCGACCTGCAGATTCACGCCGATGAAGACGTCTGGAACGTGGAGATCGAGCGGGGCCAGCTGGCCCAGGTGCTGATCAACCTGGCGCTCAACGCCCGCAGCGCGATGCCCGACGGCGGCGTGCTCGAGGTCCACGCGCGCAACGTCAAGTTGCGGACCGGCGACGGCGAAGGGGAGCCGCTGGACTACGTGCAGATCGAGGTGACCGATAGCGGCCGCGGAATGGACGAGACGGTGCGTGCCCGGGTGTTCGAGCCGTTCTTCACGACTCGCCGGGAGACCGGAGGGACCGGGCTCGGCCTCTCGGTGGTCTACGGCATCGTCAAGCAGTGCGACGGCTACATCACCTGCGAGAGCAAGGAGGGGCGGGGCACCACGTTCTGCATCCACCTCCCTCGCAGCACCGGGGAACTGGTGGTTTCGGAAGAGCCGCTGGATTCGTTGCCGCCCTTGCCCTCCCGCTACGAGACCGTGCTGGTCGCCGAGGACCAGCAGGAGATCCGGGGCCTGATCGCCGACTATCTGCGCGGCGAGGGCTACCAGGTGCTGGAGGCTGCCGACGGGCTCGAGGCGCTGGAACTCGAACGCAGCTACGGCGACCGGATCGACGTGCTGGTCACCGATGTGGTGATGCCCCACGTCGGGGGTGTCGAACTGGCCGACCGGCTCAAGCATTCCCGGCCCGAGACCGAGGTGGTGTTTGTCTCCGGCTACGCCCGGGACCTGGCCAGCCGCCCCGCGGATACCGCTACCCTGAACTTCCTGCAGAAGCCCTTCCGCATGAAGGAGCTGGGGTACGAGGTGCGCCGGGTGCTCGACCGGCGGCCCTCGACCCACTGATCCTTCCGGCGCCGCCCCGGGACAGGTAAGATCCGCGGGTGTCCATCTCCGAGACCAGGACCGAGCTTCTCGCTGAGCGGGCCGCCGCGCTGATCCGCGACGGCTTCCACGGCTTTCTCGCCGAGTTCGGCGATCTCAGCCGGCAGGCCGCCGTTCGCTTCGCCCGTGCGGAGTGGTCCGAGGGACAGGAAGATGCCCGCAAGCGGTTGGAGACCTACCCCGACGCGGTCAGCCACGTGGTTACCCGGGTGCGGGAACTCTACGGCGAGGCATCCCGGGACGTGCGCCTGTGGCGCCGCACCCGGTCCCTGTTCGCGGTGCTGCTGGATGACGAGCAGAACCCGGAGTTGGCCCGCACCTTCTTCAGTTCGGTCTCCCGGCGGGTCTTCGGCACCGTCGGCATCGATCCGGAGATCGAGTTCGTGCTGGAGGAGTCGGCACTGACCGGGGTCGAGGACGACCCCCGGGCCTACCGCAGTTACGCCTGTCCCGACATGCTCGCGCCGGTGGTTCGGCAGATCCTCGAGGACTACCGCTTCGCGCTGGACTACGCCGACCTCGACGGCGACGCCCGGCTGGTCGCCGGGGAGGTCGCGAGCTACCTGCAGGCGGTGATCGGTGTCGACCAGGTCGATGCCTTCGACACCCTGCGCCCGGTGTTCTACCGCAGCAAGGGCGCCTACATCATCGGCCGGATTCGCAGCGGCAATCAGACGATCCCGTTCGTCCTGCCCCTGCGTCACGCCGAGGGTGGGGTCGCCGTCGACGCGGTGCTGCTCAGTTCGTCGGAAGTCAGCATCCTGTTCAGCTTCACCCGCAGCTACTTTCAGGTCGACGCGTCCTGCCCCCGTTCGCTGATCGTCTTTCTCAAGTCGATCATCCCGCTCAAGTCGGTCGCCGAGCTCTACATCAATCTCGGCTTTGACAAACAGGGCAAGGCGGAGCTGTTCCTGGGGCTGACCCGGCACCTGGAGAGTTCCGGCTCCCGCTTCGAGTTCGCGGCGGGGGAGGTCGGCATGGTCATGATCGTGCTGACCCTGCCGTACTACGACATGGTGTTCAAGATCATCCGCGACCGCTTCGCTTACCCGAAGTCGGCGACCCGGGAGAAGGTCCGGCGTTGCTACCGGATGGTCTACGAGGCGGACCGTGTCGGACGCCTGGTCGAGGCCCAACCCTTCGAGTCCCTGCGGTTCCCCCGCAGCCTGTTTCGCGAGGAGGTCCTCGCCGAACTGGAGACCGAGGCCGGCCACGCGGTGACCTTCGACGGGGATGACGTGGTGCTGGAGCACCTCTACATGGAGCGCAAGGTCACGCCGCTCAACCTCTACGTGCAGCAGGCGGATCAGATCGCCGCCCGGCGCGCCCTGGTCGACTACGGCGACGCCATCAAGGAACTCTCCGCCGCCAATATCTTTCCCGGCGACTTCCTGCTGAAGAACTTCGGGGTGACCCGCCACGGCCGGGTGGTGTTCTACGACTACGACGAACTCTGCCTGGTTACCGAGTGCACCTTCCGTCGCATTCCGCCACCCCGGACCCTCGAGGACGAGTTGTCGCCGGAGCCCTGGTTCGTCGCCGATGAGTTCGACATCTTTCCCGAGGAGTTCCACAAGTTTCTCGAGCTGACCTCCCCGATGCTCGAGGTGTTCCGCCGCCATCACGGCGACCTGTTCGACCTGCCGTTCTGGCGGGGCATCCAGGACCGGTTACGCGCCGGGGAGATCGTCGACGTGTATCCCTACCCGGCGGCCCGCCGCTTCCAGCGCACGCCGCCGGGGCTCGAGGATCCGGCGTGAGCCTGGCCTACGCCGCCCTTTGCGGCTACCTGCTGGGGTCCCTGGCCTTCGGGGTCTGGTGCGGCCGTTTGCTGGGGATCGATCTACGTCGAGGCGGCAGCGGGAACCCGGGGGCGACCAATGTCCAGCGGCTCGCCGGCTGGCGCGCCGGGCTGGTGGTGTTGCTGCTCGACATGGCCAAGGGCGCGGCGGCGGTGCTGTTGGCGCGGGCGCTCTGGGGCGCGCCGGCAGGGTTGGCCGCCGGGCTCGCGGCGATCGCCGGTCACGTCTGGCCGCTCTTTGCCCGCTTCCGCGGCGGCAAGGGGGTCGCGACCGCCTTCGGTGTGTTCGCCGTGGCCGCCCCCTGGTC
>CAZBZH010000121.1:0-3554 GCA_964496265.1 uncultured Acidobacteriota bacterium
TCAGCCTCGGCTGGGCGTCCCGGGTCGCCGGCGCGCAGGGGGGGGTGGTCAGTCACTGGACCGCCGACGACGCGTCCACGGCGCGATTGATGATCGCGTTTCATCGGGAACTGGAGCGAGGCGTGGAGCCGACCGAGGCGCTGGCTCGAGCGCGCCGAAGTGTGGCGGAGCGCTACCCCGATCCGCGTCACTGGGCGGCCTTCGATATCTTCCTGCGGCCGTAGATCGAAGGCGCGACGGACGTCGCGATGCACGTCGCGACGCATCGCGACGCAGACCTGCGCCGGCGAAAAGATCGGCGATGCTCTTGACGTCGCCGCAATCGTGTGCAAAATGCATGGCTGCCGCGAAGCAAATCGACCGCGGCAAGAGGAGTTCAGGTTCATGGTGAACCGGATCAATAATCTCGCAGGCTTCGTAGCGCCGACCCGGGTGTCGGAACACGGCTTCTCGCCGTGTGACGGATACCCCATGGTGCCCGCGAGCGAGGTGCGCCCCTGATCTCCTGAATCGAACATCGAATCGTTCGAACAGGCCTTCCGGGGTAGCCCCTCGGAAGGCCTTTTTGTTTTGCTGAACCCGCCCTCCGGCGGTGCGCGGGCCTCCGATTCGGATCGGTACCGCGTATTCCGTGTACGGGCTCGAAAGGTGGTTTCAGAACCGTAGCTCAATGGTAGAGCACAGGGTTTGGGTCCCTGGCGTGCGGGTTCGAATCCCGCCTCCTGCCGTGGAACGGCACCGGCGTAAAGCCACTTGTTTGGATCGCACAACGGGGAGGACGGAACGAGGCATCGGCGGTTCGCAGGCCCCAGCGGGTCGCGCGCCGCAAGCGTACGAGAACGCCCTGTAGCCGGCGGATACCGCCGGAACCAAAAGGGTGAACGCGGATCGAGCCGTGATGGCGGCCCTTCGGGGCTTGCGGTCACGGGCGATCCGCCGCAGCCCGAGTCGGCTCCGGCTCAAGCTCGGCTCCGCGATCGAAGACGTGATGCCTGGTTCACGATCCTCCCCCGCGTGCACTTTGTGCGCGGGTACCGGGTTGAGCTACGGGGAGCGTTGGGACGTCAAGTCATCGGGCGGAAGGTCCGCCCAGGAAAAGGAGGTGATCCATGCTTCGTTGGATCAAGACACGTGAGTACGAGCGCTGCATGCTGTTCCGCGACGGCGAGTTCGCGGGCATGCTGCGCCCCGGCCGGCGGCTGATCTTCGACCCGCTGTGGAAGGTCGAGGTCCAGCGCTACTCGGTGCGCGACCTGGAACTGCGCTCGCCCCATCTGGACGTGATCGTGCGTTCCGGGGCGCTGGAAGGGCAGGCCCGGGTGCTCGAACTGCGAGACTGGGAGCGGGCGCTGGTCTGGAAGAACGGCCGTTTCGCGACGATTCTGGCCGGCGGCCAGCACGCCCTGTGGACCGGCTTCAACGAGGTCGTCGTCGAGATCGTCGACGCCCGGGACGCCCGCTTCGAGCACTCGCAGCTTGCCTCGATCCTCGAGAGCGATGCGGGCCGCGAGGCGTTGCAGGACGTGCAGGTCGGTTCCAACGAGGTGGCGCTGGCCATCGTCGACGGGAGTTGTCGCGAGACGCTGAAGCCGGGACGCTACGCGTTCTGGAAGGGTGTCTCCCGGGTGCAGATCCTGCCCGTCGACCTGCGCGAGCAGATGCTCGAGGTGGCCGGTCAGGAGATCATGACCGCCGACAAGGTGACCCTGCGGGTGAACGCCGTGGTGGTCTACCGGGTCCGTGACCCGCTGCGCGCCTTCGGCACCAGCGGTGACTGGGGCCAGACCCTCTACCGCGAGTCGCAGCTCGGTCTGCGCGAGCTCGTCGGTGGACGGGAGCTGGAGGCCTTCCTTGCCGACAAGGAAGCGGTGGCCATGACCCTGCAACAGACGGTGGGCCCGCGAGCCGAGGAGCTGGGCCTGTCGGTGGAGCGTATCGGAATCCGGGACGTGATTCTCCCGGGTGAGATGAAGGCGATCCTCAACCGGGTGACCGAGGCGCGCAAGGCTGCCGAGGCGCAGCTGATCACCCGGCGGGAGGAGACCGCCGCGATGCGCTCCCAGGCCAACACGGCGAAGCTGTTCGAGGCGAACCCTTCGCTGATGCGGCTACGTGAGCTGGAAGTCCTGGAGAAGGTGGCTGAGAAGTCGAACCTCCAGGTGGTGCTCGGCGAGAAGGGGCTCGCCGACCGCATCTCGAAACTGATCTGACCACGCCCCTGGGGCGCCCGGAAGGTCCGGGCGCCCCCGTTCGAGTCAGCGCCGCCGGATCGGATGCCGTCGCAACCAGTCCAGGATCGGTTCCCACACCAGTTCCTCGGCATCGGTCCCGGTCAACACATCCAGGTGGCCGAAGTCGAAAGCGTTCTGCCCCGGCGGTAGTTGGGAGATCACCCGTGTCTCCACGTCGTCGCTGCCCAGCAGCGTCGTGGTGAAAGCGGCGGTCTCCCGGTTCCCGCCCTCGGCACCGACGTAGAACACCGGGACGCGGATATCCGCCAGATGGTCGTCCCAGGGAACGTCCTCCTCGTCGCACGCGATCCGCGACGCGTCGAGACTTCCGCGCAGTGGCTGGAACGCTCCCGCCCCGCCGAGGAAGGCGTTCCAGTAGGCCTCCTCGGTAAAGCGCAGGCCGGTGGGCAGGCCGTTGGCTCCGAAGGTGCCGCCCACCAGATGAAAGCCGCTCTCGCTGGGCCGGGCCCCGATGATCAGCGACGCCTGGCGGTTACTCAGTCCCGGAAAGATCGGCGAGGGCCCGTCCGGGTCCAGGGTGGCCAGGGCCCCGGCCAGCGGCAGGAAGCTGAAGTCGTCGACGTAGGTCCCGCCGGCCAGGGCCTCCTCGATGGCCGCTACGTTCTCGCACGCATTGGCCCGAAGTTCGGGGGTGCCCGCCTTGAACACCGCATCGAGGGGAATGAAACCGGCGACCTGGCGCAGCGGCCGCGGGAGTTGAGACTCGGCGTTGAGGTAGGCGTAGCCGATGCGCCCGCCGCGACTGTAGCCCAGGAGGTGCAGCGGAGCCAGGCCGTTTCCGCTCAGCAGCCGGGTGACCCGCGCGGCGGTCAGCGCCAGGCCGAGATCGTCGGCGTCCTGCTGAATGCCCCAGGAATCGATGAACTGGAGATCCGGCGTATCCGCCGGAACGTTGGGCCAGCGGAAGTCGAGCCCCCACACGTCGTAGCCTCGCCGGGCGAGAAACACCGCCAACGAGCGGCTGTCGTCGACGCCGTCAAAGGCGGTGCTGGATAGAAAGGTCCCGCGGAAACCGAAGACGATTCCGTGGGCCAGGAACACGCCGGGTTGTCTGCGGAGCGGGCGCCCCGGTGCGCTTTCGGCGGTGACCCGGTGTAGAACGATCCGATCGAAGGCTCCGGGGCCGACGGTCAGGTCGATCGTGTAGAGGGCCAGGTCCTCGGTCAGCGGTTCCCGCTGCCATCCACCGCTGTCGCACTCCAGGCAAAGCCTGGCCTCGAGTCGCTCGATGTCGTACCGGGGAGAAATTCGATGGCCGGCCTGGGCGCTGCCCGCGACGAGGATCGCGGCCCACGCCAGGAT
>CAZBZH010000121.1:3574-9865 GCA_964496265.1 uncultured Acidobacteriota bacterium
GGTGCTCCTTTGTGTTGCCCCTCTGCGCGCTTGCGCTTGCAGTCGGGGAGACGAAGGAGCACCCGCGAAAGATACGTCTCGATCGAGCCGCAGCTCAGGCGGCAGCTGCGGCCGCGTCGATCATCACGCTGCTGATCAGTCCGTAGGCGGCTTCCCAGGCTGCCCCCACCTCCTCGGTGAACCTCTCGCCGAGGCCTTGCTCCAGGGTCCAGAGCAGCGCCGCGCCGACCGTTGCGTAGTGGCTGTCCCGCACGCCGTAGCCGCCATGCCGGCGGCCGAGATCCTGCAGGATCGGAGTGAGCTGATCGAGGCGATCGAGGCTCTTGACCGCCACGGTCAGGGTCAGCGTGAGCTTGCGGCCCTGCTCGGCCATGTCCCCCTTGAACAGCTGCTTCAGGGCCGGATCCAGTTCGAACAGCCGTGTGTAGAACAGTTCGGCCGCCTTGTCCGCGATCGGCTCCACCCGGCTCCAGCTCTCCCGAACCACCTGCTTCTGTTGTTCCGTCATGTCGTTTTCCTCTTTTGGGTGCGAAGCGCACAGAGGACAGGTCCCCGTTTCGGCGCGGGCGTTACACCCTCGATTTACGAAGTTTTACGAGGAGCCCGTAGAACGCCGGGTAGGCTGGAATCAGGCCTGTTTCAGCGAAGGAGTAACCGCGATGAACATCCGCCCGGGCCGGATCACGGTGTTGTTGGTCCTGGTTCTTGCGGCGAGTACCGCCTGCGCC
The DNA here is from genome assembly GCA_964496265.1 of uncultured Acidobacteriota bacterium. Classification (GTDB taxonomy): domain Bacteria; phylum Acidobacteriota; class Polarisedimenticolia; order Polarisedimenticolales; family Polarisedimenticolaceae; genus Mor1. The sequence continues at coordinate 4,303 of CAZBZH010000121.1, forward strand.
GGGACGCGGGCTCCGTCGGCGGAAGCGGGGAGATTGTTCGAGACCTTGCCGATGGGCGACGGGGTGTCGGTGGCTGACGTCGGCGCCGGGGACGGGGATTGGACGCTGACGCTGGCCGAGCGGGTCGGTGCCGGCGGGCAGGTGTTCGCAACCGAGGTCAAGGAAGACCTGGTGGCGGACCTTCGAGAGCGGGCCGAGCGTGAGGGGCTGGCCAACGTCACCGTACTGCTGGGTGACGACACCCGCCTCGGGTTACCCGACGCCTGCTGCGACGCGATCTTCCTGCGCCAGGTCTATCACCACTTCACCGACCCCCGGGCAATGCGCGACGGTTTCCGCCGGGCCTTGCGGCCCGGCGGGGTGGTGCTGGTGGTCGAGATCCGTATCCAACCGAACTGGGAAGAGCTCGACGGCGTGCCCGACCGGGGAGGCCACGGGATCGAGCCCGAGGATCTGCTCGCCGAGATGTCCGCCGACGGTTTTGAACTGGTCGAACGCTACGACAGCTGGCCCGGGGACGAGGATCGATACGCCATGCTCTTCCGCCCTGTCCCCGAGGTCGAGCCGATGGCCCTGGGCTTCTTCTAGCGCGCTCGCGCTCGCCGCGCCGCGGCCGGATGGTTAGTAGCGGGCCAGATAGCGTTCCAGCTCCCAGGGGTGCACCTGCCGGCTGTACTCCTGCCAGGCCACGCCCCGGGCCTCGACATAGTTGTGGTAGGCGTGGTCGCCGAGCAGGCTGCGCATCAGCGGATCCTTGCCCATCATGCGCAGCGCTTCCCCCAGGCTCTCGGGAAGCTCGTCGATCCGCAGCCGGCGCTTCTCTCGATGGGACATGGTGAAGATGTTCTTGTTGACCGGTTCGCCCGGATCGAGCTTCTGGCGGATCCCTTCAAGGCCGGCGCCGATCATCACGGCGAAGGCCAGGTAGGGGTTGCAGGAGGGGTCGGGCATGCGCAGTTCGACCCGGGTGCCGGTCCCGCGTCGCGCGGGGATGCGGATCAGCGGAGAGCGGTTCTTGGTCGACCAGACCACCGACGTCGGTGCCTCGTGGCCGGGAACCATCCGTTTGTAGCTGTTCACCAGCGGGTTGGTCACCGCCATCATTCCGCGGGCATGCTGCATCAGCCCGCCGATGTAGTGCAGGGCGGTGGGGGAGAGCCCCAGCGCGTCGTCGGGGGCCTCGAAGGCGTTGTTCTTGCCCTTGAACAGGGACTGGTGCACGTGCATGCCCGACCCGGCCCGGCCGTTGACCGGCTTGGGCATGAAGGTGGCGTGGAGCTCGTGCTCGAGGGCGATGCGGCGCACGGTGTTCTTGAACACCGCGATCTTGTCGGCGGTGGCGATCGCCTCGTCGTAGCGGAAGTCGATCTCGTGCTGCCCCGCGCCGACCTCGTGATGGGAGGCCTCGATCTCGAAGCCCATTGCCTCGAGGGCCGCGACGATATCCCGGCGGCAGGCCTCGCCCCGATCGATCGGACCCAGATCGAAATAGGTGCCCCGGTCCCGGGTGTTGACCGTCGGCGCGCCCTCGGCATCTCGCTCGAACAGGAAGAACTCCGGCTCGGGGCCCAGCATCGGGGTGAAGCCGAGCTCGGCGGCCTGATCGACCACCCGGCGCAGCACGGTGCGGGGGCAACCGTCGAAGGGATTGCCGTCGGGATCGACCACATCGCAGATCAGCACGCCGACCTCGCCCGGGTTTCTCCCCCAGGGGAGCACGTGGAAGGTGGCCGGGTCGGGACGTAGCTGCATGTCCGATTCCTCGATGCGCACGAAGCCCTCGATCGAGGAGCCGTCGAACAGGATCTGGCCGTCCAGGGCCTTCTCCAGCTGGCGTACCGGGATCTCGACGTTCTTGCTGACGCCGGGGATGTCCATGAACTGCAGCCGGACGAAGCGAACCTCCCGCTCCTTGCAGTAGCTCAGGATTTCCGCCGGGGTGGTGGGAAACAGCTCCAGATTCATCGATCTTCTCCCTGGTGATGAGTGAGCGTTAGTGTTATCAGAAAAGTGCAAATCGCGCACACTTGACTGGGCGAACGGGCGATTTATTGGTGCTATAGGCGATTAATGGTGTCTGAAAGTTGCATTTTAGGTTAAAGATGGGTTGCATTCGAGGTTTTGGAGGCGTAGGGTTTCGGCGTTGCCGGGGAGGATGGATCCCCGGCCATCACCGCGAGGAGGCCCGCGATGTCGTCCCTACCCGTCCCCCTGGCCCAGGCCGGGGCGCTCAGCCCGCCGGATATGGCCTGGATGCTGATCTCCTGTGCCCTGGTCCTGCTAATGGTGCCCGGGGTGGCGCTGTTCTACGCCGGGATGGTCCGCTCCAAGAACGCGCTGAACACGATCATGATGTGTTTCGGCGGCGCCGCGGTGGCCTGCGTGGTCTGGTGCCTTGCCGGCTACAGCTTCGCCTTCGGCGGCGATGGCCGTTGGTTCGGCGGACTGGAGCATCTGGGGCTCGCCGGCGTGGATCTGGCGGCGGAGGGATCGATACCCCATCTGCTGTTCGCGGTCTTCCAGGCGACCTTCGCCATGGTGGCGGCGGGGTGCGTTGCCGGCGCGGTGGTGGAACGGATGCGCTTCGGCGCCTTCGTCAGCTTCATCGCGCTCTGGACCCTCCTGATCTACGCGCCGATCTGCCACTGGGTCTGGGGCGGCGGCTGGCTGGCGGAACTCGGTGCGCTCGATTTCGCCGGGGGCACCGTGGTGCACATCAACGCGGGCATTACCGCCGCGGTGATCGCCTGGGTGCTCGGGCCGCGGAAGGACTTCGGTCGACAGGCGTTGCTGCCCCACAGCGTTCCGACGGTGCTGCTGGGATCGGGGCTGCTCTGGTTCGGTTGGCTCGGATTCAACGGCGGAAGTGCGTTGGCCGCCAACGAAACCGCGGCTCTCGCCGTGGCCAACACGGTGTTGGCGCCCTGCGCCTCGATCATGGTCTGGATGCTTCGCGATGCCCGCCGCCACGGCCAGGTCACCGCCATCGGCGCGGCCACGGCGATCGTCGTCGGACTGGTAGCCGTGACCCCCGCTGCCGGATTCGTCTCGCCGATGGCCGCGCTGCTGATCGGCGGTCTCTCCGCGGTCCCCAGCTACTTCGCGCTGCTCTGGCGAGCGCGCACCCGGCTGGATGATTCGCTGGACGTACTGTCCGCTCATGGCCTGGGCGGGGCGGCGGGTGCCTTGCTCACCGGGGTCTTTGCCACCACGGCCTGGGGGGGCGCCTCGAGCCTGATGGAAGGGGATCTGCGCCAGTTCGCGGTGCAGCTCCTGGGGATCGTCGTGGCGGCCGTCTACAGCGGCGGCATGGCCTTCCTGATGGCCAAGGGGATCGGCCTCGTGGTTCGGCTACGGGTCGACGCCCGAGATGAGGCCACCGGCCTGGACGTTACCGCCCACGGTGAGAAGGCCTACGCCGACGGCGAAGGCGCCCTGCTGATCGATGCGCCGCTTCCGTCGATGATGGCCGATGCGCCGTCGTTCAAGCTGGCTACCGCTCCGACTCACGGCGACGTGAGCTGACCCCGAGGGAGAACCTTGATGAAGCTGATTACCGCGATCATCCGGCCCGAGCGGCTCAAAGACACTCTCGAGGCGCTGTACCACGTCGACGTGCGGGGGCTGACCATCTCGGCGGCCCGGGGCCACGGCGGCGAGACCGAAACCGTCGCGACCTACCGGGGCACCACGGTCAAGATGGAGCTGACCGAGAAGGTGCGCGTCGAGATCGGTGTGTCGGAGCCCTTCGTCGACCAGACCATCGATGCCATCGTGCAGGCGGCGCGGACCGGCGACGTGGGGGACGGCAAGATCTTTGTGACCCAGCTCCAGCGGGTAGTACGCATCCGCACCGGGGAGCGGGATATCTCGGCGGTTACCCCGGCGATGCCGGTCTGAACGGTCTCCGTGCTGCCGGTCTTTGCGGTCGAAATGCAAACCGAAGTCGAAATCGGGCCGGCAGGGTAACTTCCCCGGCTCCCATGCGTTGATCGACCAGGCGGCGTTGCCGTCGGGGAGGATCCATGCGCGTGAGCAGCACGGGTGGGTTCCGGCTGGGTGGTCTTCTGCTGTGCGCGCTGACCCTTGCCGGATGCGTGTCGTCGGAGCCGGCGGACCTGCTGATCGAGCACGTGCGGGTTTACGGCGGGGCGAGCCCCGAGGGTGAAATCGCCACCGTTGCGGTCAAGGACGGCCGTTTCAGCTACGTCGGTTCCGCCGATGAGGCACCCGCCTTCACGGCGCGGCGCACCGTCGATGGAAGCGGCCGGTTCCTCACGCCGGGGCTCTGGGATGTGCACGTCCATCTGCGCAGCTCCGATGGAGCGGGGCTGGCTCCCGGAGATTTCCTGGCCCACGGCATCACCTCGGTGCGGGATCTCGGCGGGTACGTCGATCGACTCACGACGCTACAGCAACAGATCGCCGAGGGTAGGCTCGATGGACCGGGGATCTATCCGGCCTACTTCATGCTCAACGGCGAGTCCTTTGCCGGCTTCCAGCAGGTGGTCTCGAACGGGAACGAAGTCGATGTCGAGGTGGATCGGCTCGCCGAGGCGGGAGCGACCCAGATCAAGATTCACCGGGCGCTTCCACCCGAGCTTCTCCCCGCGGTGGTGCGCGCCGCGGCGCGCCACGGGCTTGAGGTGGTCGGCCACATACCGCTGGGCATGCACCCCCTCGAAGCCTGTGAGCAGGGGATGGCCGGGGTGGAGCACATCGGCTCCTTCGTCGAGGCGCTCGTCTCGGTCAGTGAAAGCGAGGCCGAGGGAATCGCGGCCAACGTCGAGGCGATGGACTGGCTGATGTCGACCGAGGCGGAGCCGCTGTTCGAGTGTCTCGTGCGCCGCAAGGTGGCGGTGGCGCCGACGCTGGTGATCTACCGGGCCATCGCCCGGCGCCGGGCGGGGGGAGAGGAGCTACCGGCGCCCTTCGTGAGATTCATCGAGCGGATGCAGGCGATCGCCGAGCGCTTTCATCGCAAGGGGGTGGTGTTGCTGGCCGGAACCGACACCACCGACCTGCAAGGCATGGAGATCCCGGCGGGAAGCTCGCTCCACGAAGAGTTGAGCATGCTCGAAGAGGCGGGGATCCCGGCGTTGGACGTGCTGGCGATCGCCACCCGCAACCCGGGTGGGTTGATCGACGGCCGGCCCGGGGCCGGGCGCATCGTGACCGGCGCGCCGGCGGACTTCCTGTTGCTCTCCGAGGACCCGGGGCAATCGGTGCGAAGTCTCGAGGCGATCGATGGGGTGTTCCGCGCCGGCCGCCAGGTCGTTCCCGGGCAGCTCTCCCGGTGAGCGTGGCGCCCGCCGGTTCCGCGGGGCCTAGGGCGACGGCAGCCGCCAGCGCCGCCGGTCGCTGCCGTAGGCGTCGCCGTAGTGGTGGACCGCGGTACCCACCAGGTGACGCCGTCCCTCGAGCGCTTTCAGGGTCCGGCGCCGTAGTCGTTCGAGTTCTCGTACTCCCGATCGGTACAGGCTGGGTTCGGCGCCTCGAGCGGTCTCGAAGGCGATCTCTACCGGACCGTACTCGAGTTCGTCGCGGACCGAGTCGACGACCC
>CAZBZH010000122.1:0-9823 GCA_964496265.1 uncultured Acidobacteriota bacterium
TTGTTCGCGCGTTGCCGCTCTGTCGTATTCTCGCGGTGGTCGTCGCATTTCGGACTCGCGGAACCTATATTTATTTTATGAATCAGGCATGCCCCCACGGAACCGCTCCGGCGGGTTCCCCGGCCCCAAAACCGCTCGGACCGCTAGGACGTGCGATCAGCACCGTTCTCGGCGCGATCTGCGTGGCCCTGGCCACTGCGGGCGTCTACGTCCCCGGCCTCCCGACGACGATCTTCCTGATTCTGGCGGTGGCGTTGTTCGGCCGGGGTTGCCCGGTTCTGCGTGAGAAAGTGCTGAGCTGGAAGATCTTCCAGCCCTTCCGGCCCTACCTCGATCGCAGCAAGCCCATGCCCGTGGCCGCCCGAAATTCGGCCCTGGCGATGATGTGGCTGGCGATCGCCATCAGCACCGCGACCATCCTGATCTCCTCCAGCATCCCCGACTTCGTAGGGGCCATCATCGTGGTCGCCGGTTTCTTCGGCACCGCGGCGATCTTTCGGGCCGCCCGGCCCCGGGAAACGGCCCCTGCCGTGGCTCGCGTCCGCACCCCGCGGGCTGATTGACTCCCCTCTTTCCCGAACCTAGCTTCGAGCCAGAGGCCGTCCGGCAATCCGCCGGGTGGGAGCGGTCTCGACACCATCGATGGTTAGGGAGAGCGGGATGGAAAGAGAACTCGAAGGTCAGGCGCTGCGCAAGATCCGGGTGCACACCCGGGACGGATACATCGAGGGAGAGCTCTCCACCAACGAGACCACCTCGACGCTGCACTATCTGAATGTCACCAACTCGACCCGCAGCTTCCTGCCGCTGCAGCCGCCGCTGACCACGTCCCAGGACTGGTTCCTCGACGACACCTCACTCCAGATCGCCATGGACTCGGTGCTGTTCGTCGTCGAGTTGAGCGACTATCGCCCGCCCTCGGGCGACCCCGCCGCGGCCGCGCTCTACTCGGTGTCGCCGGTGCGGGTGCGCATCGGCAACTACACCATCGACGGTGAGGTCCACGTGCCGCCGCAAGGCACTCCGGTGGATCGACTCAACTATGAGCGGCATCCCTTCGTGGCCATCACCTCGGCATCGGTGCTCGGCCCCGACGCCCAGTTTGCCGCCGCCTTCGTGGCGGTCAACCGCGCCTACATCGCGGGCATCCAGGAGATCGTCGAGGCCGAGGTCGATACCGCCGCGGTTTCCGGCGAGACCACGCAGGTCTGATCCGTGGAGAAGACCTCAGCCGCGAACGGGTCTCCGGGCCGCACCCTGATCGACGGACTGCTCGTCGTGGCCCTCGCCGCCGTACTCGTCAGCATCGGCGTGCAGGCCATGGGCACCTCCCAGACCGACGCGCGCAAGCGCCTGCTGGAGAAGGAGGCCAAGCGGGTTTACGCCGCGATGAACGCCTACTTCGGTCCCAACCAGGGGTTCCCCAACAGCTTCGCCGAGCCTCGTCTGAACGGCGAGACCCTCGATCCGCTGGCCGCCCGTGGCTACTACGAAGGCAACATCTCGGCGACCCTCGCCGAAGGACGCGTCGACGCCTACGAATCCCCCGACGATCAGGGGCTCAACCAGGAGTTCTGGATGGAACTGACGCTGCGGGATGACCCCGGCGTCCGCTACCTGGTGGCCCGTTCGGACAACGCCCCCGCTTCCGGCGGCGTCTGGGTCGACGGCGTATTCGCCATTCACAACGGAAAGCTGGAGAAACTGCCGTGAGTCAGCCCGCCGCCAAGGTCGCCGGGCAGGACAACGCCCGGCTGAAAGCCCTCGAACCCCAGCTCGAAGGGTTGCGCCAACGCTGGCGCCAGAGCCCGGACCCACTGACGGTTCCCGAGATCTGCATCGGAAGCCGCCAACTGGAACTCGGAGCCTGGGAGTGGTCCCAGGTCGGCATCTGGTTGCAGGATCCGCAAACCGACGATGACCGCCCGTCGTGGCTGGTCAGTCAGGGCATCGCGCTTCAGATCAAGATTCTCAACGATCTGGAACGGCTCGAGGCGGTGCAGTCCGAGGAGCCCTCGGCAGCCTTCGCCATCCGCGGCGAGCTGATGCTGGATACCGCCGTCGGCCGGTCTCTTGTGCGCAAGACCCAGAACGCGATCAACGCGCTGCTCTCCGCCGGCGACATGAAGAGCGTGCAGGAGATGACTCCCTACCTGCACCGGCTGCGCAACACGACCTTCGAGGTCCGCGGACTGCTGCAGGGCAGCGAACAGAAGCAGGCCGATGATCTGGTCGATGCCATCGACGCCCCGCAGGATGCCCCCGCGGCAGCCAAACCGGAGGCGAAGACCCGGTCCACCCCGGCGGCGAAGCCCAACGCCCCGGCACAGCGTCGCACCGCCACCGGGACCCGGACCGCGCGTCCGGTCGCCCATGCGATCGAGGAGAAGACCCGCTCGCGAACCGGGATCCTCGTCGCGGCCCTGGCCGTCGCGGTGATCGTGCGCTTCGTCGGATTCGGTGGCTTGCTCTCGGGAGAGGCCCATCCGTCGGCCGAATCGATGACCCACGTTTCCGCCCTTGGCGAGGTGCAGAGCCGCTGGCCCAGCGCCTTCGTGACCGTGAGCGCCCGGGACTGGAAGGCCACGCCCACCGAGCGGCGCACCCAGGCGATTCAGGCCGCTGCCGCCGACCTGTCCGATGCCGGCTTCTCGGGCCTGTTCGTCCGGACCGACGACGGCGAACCGGTGGGACGCTGGTCCCAGATCACCGGGGTCGAGCTGATCGACGCCACGCTGGAAACCAACCCGCCCGGCGCCGAAGGCTCGAATGCGGCCGAAAACGCGACCAAACCGTAACCGCCTCAAAAAAAAGAGGCTTACGGAAGCCAGCCTACCCCGCAGCCCATCAATTCCTATACGGAATTCCCGCTTGCATATCCCCATATTGCCCCTAGCTCATCTCATAGAGGTGGTGACGGCAATGCATGAAGCAAAACATTCGGGATGTGGTCAGCGCGGAATGACCTTGGCGGAGGTGTTGGTGGTCCTGGCCATCATGGGCCTCGCCATCGCCGCGACCGCGCTTTACCTCACTCCCTTCGAAGCCCCGGTGGAATCGGGTGCGACCCAGCTCGCGGCATTCATGAGGATGTCCCGGGCCCGCGCCATGGCGACCACGTCTGCCTACCGGGTGCTGCCCGACGGCGACGGAGCCGTGCGCACGATGGTCGCGACCACCTGCTCCGACTCCACCTGGACACCCGACACCGATCGCACCCTGACCCTGCCCGACGACGTAACCCTGGCGAGCACCAGCTGGCTGGTCTGCTTCAACTCCCGGGGCATCTCCTCGAACAACGTGGTGATCACCCTGGAGAACCCGGACTTCGGCAGCGAACAGGTCGAAGTGCTGCTCGGTGGTTCCGCCGGAGTCGTCCGATGAACCGGTCGGCCGAGCGCGGGATGACCCTGGTCGAGGTGCTGATCGCCCTGGCGATCCTGGCACTGGTGATGATGGCCATGCTGCCCAGCTTCATCAGCTACTTCGACGCCAACACGCGCAACGAACAGCGCACCGGCGCGGTGGAGGCGGCTCAACAGGTCGTCGAGACCCTGCGCCGGGACGATCCCGCCGCGCTCCCGACCAGTGGGTCCTCCGCCGTGCAGGCCGTGACCATCGGGTCGCGCCAGTACGAGGTGGTGACCCACTACTGCCGGGAGTCCTCGTTCTGCACCGCCACCAGCCGCCACCTGGTGATCGAGGTGCGGCTGGGCGGCACCGAGATCTACTCGGTGTCCTCGGTATTCACCCAGCTCAACTAGGAGTTCCCGTGCGACGACAATCCGGATTGACCCTGGTCGAGCTGATGGTGGCCCTGGCTGTCGCCGGCCTGCTGGCGACCGCCGCGCTCTCGATCACCCTGTCCAGTCGCAAGATCTACGAGGCCGACGAGCGGCGCACCGACCTGAACCAGCATCTCCGCGCCGGCATCGACCTGGTCGGCATCGACCTGCGCCAGGCGGGCACCCGCCTGCCCGGTGATTTCCCCGCGATCATGATCGTCGACGGCGGTGCCGGGCCGGACACCCTGATCGTGCGCACCAACGAATCCGACGACGTGATGCCGATCTGCCAGGACATCATCGCCGGCGCGGCGATCGGCGAACTGCGCATCTCCGAGCTGGCGTCGACGGTTCCCGGCTGCGGCAAGCTCCCCGACGACAACAGCGACGGCTGGCCCGACAACGTCGGCGCCTGGCGCCAGGAGCGCACCAAGCATGGCGGGACCATGGACGTCTACGCCTTCAGCCCGATCTCCAAGCAGGGGCAGTTCCTGTCCTACGACGCCGACGGCACCGACGACCAGCGACTGGACATTTCGGGCAAGGCCGGGGTGACCAACTGGGTCATCTCCTGCGGCAAGGCCGATCAGTGCCGAGCCTACGCCCTGACCGAGCACCGCTACGAGATCGTCAACGGGCGACTGCGCTACCGGATCAACGACGACCCGGCGGATGTGGTCAACATCATGGACTACGTGGTGGACTTTCAGGTCCAGGCGCACCTGACCGACGGCTCGGTGCGCACCAGCCTGACCTCCTCCGACGATTGGTCCGACGTGGTCAGCGTGGAGCTGACCCTCACCGCTGAGACCAACTTCGACGGACGCACGGTCCAGCGCACGATGTCGAGCCGTTTCTTCCCGCGCAACGTGCTCTCGCTCTAGCGGCCCCCGGGCGCACACACGAGGTATGCCGATGAAATCCTCCGGACAAGACGGATACGCCCTGGTGACCGTACTGCTGCTGCTGGCCTTGATCGCCGCGCTGCTGCTGGGCTATTTCTCGCTGACCGCGATCGACACCGCCACGACCCAGTCGTCGATGAACAGTGTCCGCGGCTTCTACGCCGCCGAGGCGGGGCTCAACATCCGCTCGGATCTGGTCCGCACGGTGTTCCAGAACTACAGCTTGCCCAAGGGCACGCCGCCGAACCCGGCCGCGCTGGACCCGATCTGCGAGGGCAGCAACCTGGGTACCGGCGACTACGCCTGCGCCAACCACCAGCTCGACGGCCGAACCATCACGACCCACATCAACGAGTTGCCCGACAGCCCGCGCAGCATCGTCGTGCCCCGGGGTGAGCCGCACCAGAACCTGAGCGCCCTCGAGTACCGGCACATGATCAACTCCACCACATTCAACACCGAAGGCAACAAGGAGGCGGAGCTGGAACTGCGGGTCAACACCCGGCTCGTGCCCCTGTTCCAGTTCGCGGTGTTCTTCAACAAGGATCTGGAGATCACCCCCGGCCCGGCGATGGCGCTGAACGGCCCGGTGCACACCAACGGCGACCTGTACATGGCCGCCTACACCTCGGTCGACATCAACGGGCAGGTTTCTGCCTCGGGCGATATCTATCGCGGCCGCAAGGAGGCGGATATCTGCTGGACCGGCCCCTTCCGGGTGGCCGATCCGTCGACGCTGACGGAGGTGCCGACCTGCAGCGGCAGCCGCCGGTTGATCACCCAGTCCGATGTTTCCGGCTGGAACGGCATGATCCAGACCGGCGCCGATATCGTCGACGTGCCCCAGCCCGACGCGCTGGACCCGACCGCGGGGCGTCTCTACTGGGACCGGGCCGACCTGCGGGTCATGCTCGACGCCAACACCAACGCCATCGAGCTTCAGACCGCGGCCGGGGCGACGCACGCCCAGAACGCCACCCTGGCCGGCTGTGGGGTCCTGTCGACCTCCAACACCTTCTACAACAACCGGGAGTCCAAGTACATCCGCATGCTCGACGTCGACGTGCAGTCGCTGCTGAACTGCCTGCACAACAACACGACGATCATGGGCAAGGACATCGACGACACCAGCGACGGTGGCCTGGTCTTCTACTTCGGCGTCGAGGGTCCCAACCAGGACACGATCAACGGTTACGGCGTGAGGCTACGGAACGCCGACGAGCTGGCGTCCAGCGTATCGCTGTCCCCGGCGATCGAGGGGCTGACGGTGGTGACCAACCAAGCGATGTACGTCCAGGGGCACTACAACCGCACCAACAAGAAGCCGGCCTCGATCCTCTCGGACTCGATGAACGTGCTCTCGACCGCCTGGGCCGATTCGGACAGCACCCAGTCGCTCAGCCATTCGAGCCGCAATGCGGCGACCACCACCGTGAATGCCGCGTTCCTCTCGGGGACCGACACCACCGGCGGAGTCGACGGGAGCGCCGGCCAGGATAGCGGCAACTACAGCGGCGGCGTGCACAACTACCCGCGAATGCACGAGGACTGGAGCGGCGTGACCCTGACCTACCGGGGCTCGCTGGTCAGTCTGAACAAGCCGATCCGGGTCAACGGCCAGCTGATCGTGGGCTCGCCCCAGTACAACCCGCCGGTCCGCGACTTCCACTACGACACCGACTTCAACACGCCCTCGAACCTGCCGCCGCTCTCACCGCGGCTGACCTACCTCAAGCAGGACATGTACGTGCGTAAGTTCGAGCCGTAGGAGCCGGCGGAGCGTCGCGGCCGCCTAGTCGGCCAGCACCGAACGGCGCCCCCCGCCGGCCTTTCCGAAAAGGGACCACGGCAGCAGGCTGCGCAGCAGGGCGAAGAAGTCCTCGACCGCCGAGTACCACACCGGCAGGGCGACCAGCGTGAACAGGGTCGAGGAGATCAGACCGCCGATCATCGCCACCGCCATGGACTGGATGTAGATCCCGGCGACGGTGAACTCGGACATCGCCAGCGGAATCAGGCCGACCACGGTGGTGATCACGGTCATCAGCACCGGGCGCAGCCGGTCACCGCAGCCTTCGATCAGTGCTTCTTGCCGGCCCATGCCCGAGCGTCGCAACGCATTGACGTGATCGACCATCACGATGCCGTTGTTCACCACGACGCCGATCAGGATGATGATCCCGATGAAGGCCAGGATCTCCAGCACGAAGCCCGCCAGCCACAGGGTCCAGAACGAGCCGAACAGGGCCAGAGGCAGGGTGATCAGGATCGCCAGCGGCTGACTGATCGATTCGAACAGCGCGATCATCAGTAGCAACACGATCACGATCGAAATCTGGATGCCCATGAACATCACACCGAGTGCTTCATCGCCGTCGCGATGTTGCGTACCCCAGTCCCAGGCGTAGCCTTCGGGCAGGCTCAACCCGGCCAGGGCCGTTTCGATGTTCTCCCGCATCTCTTCGGTGGTCAGCTCGTCGTCGTCGAACAGCGTCGTGATGCGCACGGTGGTCTTGCGGTCAACCCGGTCGATGCCCCGGGGGGTGCTGCCGATCACCACGTCGGCCACCGCGTTCAGCGGCACCCAGTTATCCTCGCCGAGGTTGATCGGCAGGCTCTCCAGCGCTCCCAGACCCGGCTGGGCCTCTTCGGGCAGGGCGATGGTCATGTCGATCTCACCCTGGGGTCCGTGGTAGCGCCGCAGGCGCTGCCCGCGGAAGACGAAGGCGACGGTGTCGGCCACAGCGCGGGGCTCCAGGCCCAGCGATCGCGCCTTCTCCACATCCACCTCGACACGAGCCTCGGCCCGGCCGTTCAGCGTCGGACCGTAGACCTCGTTGACATGGGGGAGATCAAACAGCTTGGACTCGATCTCCAGGGCGATCTCCTGCAGGTACTCGGGATCTTCCCCGTGGACCGAAACCCGCACCGCTCCCCCCTTGGAGGGTCCGCGATTGCGGCCGCGCTGGTTGCCTAGCGCGAACTGGACTCCGGGGATGGTCGGGAGACCTTCCATCACCTTCTTTTCCAGCGCCTTGAAGTTGGCCTCGGTGTTCTGGCCTTCCGGCAAGTACAGCCGGGTGTTGGCGAAGTTGTCGTCCTCGGAGAACCAGGAGTAGAGGTTGCTGTAGCCCAGTTCGTCCCGGCGGCTCTCCAGCCAGTCCTCGACGACGTTGACGTAGCCCTCGAGGTTCTCGACCGTCGTTGCGTCGGCGACGCGATAATCGAGCACCAGATCGCTGGGCTGCTCGCGAGGCTCTCCGCTCTTCTCGATCTGACTGAAGGGAATCGCCGCGCTGGCCCCCACCAGGAACAGGAGCAACAGGGTGATGAGCCGGTGTCTCAGGGTCCAGCCCAGGACCGCGCGGTAGCGGGGCAGCAGACGCTTGACGAAGAAGCCGGGGCGGATCGGCTCCGGGGACGAGAACCGCGCCGCGGCCAACGGAATGAAGGTCAGCGAGATCAGCAGCGAACAGACCACCGACATGCAGATCACGCCGGCAACCGCTCCGATGTAGATCTTGATCTGATTGGGTTCGATGATCAGCAGCCAGGACCACACGATCAGCGTGGTGGCCGTGGCGGCAAGCACGGCCAGGCCGACCTGCCGGGGTCCGAGCCGCGCGGCTTCGGCCGGACTCGCCCCCTTGGCCTGCAGCCGGTAGATGTTCTCGATCACGACCACGGCGTTATCGACGAGCATCCCCACGCCGAGCATCAGCCCGAGCATGGTCAGCACGTTCAGCTCCATGCCCAGCAGGAACATCATCCCGCAGGTCACCAGCAGCGAGAACGGGATCGCGACGGCGACGATCAGGGTGGTGCGCAGACGGCGCAGGAACAGGAACAGCACCGTGACCGCCATCAAGCCGCCGAAGATGCCGGCGTTGCGCAGCCCCGCGAGCGAGTTGAGGATCTCCTCCCCCTGGTTCTCCCAGACCACCACGGCAACACCGCCCAGAGCGGGGTCGTTGCCGATCTCGTCGATCTTCTCCATCAAGCGGGAGACGGTGGCCACCGTATTGGCCGAGGCCTCCTTGTTGATGTCGAAGCCGATGGCGAAGTCGCGATTGAGATGGCGGCCGCGTTTGAGCGGCGGCTCCCTCAACGCCACCTCGGCCACATCGTGGAGCCGCAGACCGTTGTCGGAGATGACCAGGTCACGCACGGTCTCGATATCGCGGAAGCGTGCCTCGGTGCGCACGTCGTAGCGCAGGGCGCTGCCGTGCACGGCCCCCAGATCCATGTCGTAGTTGGCCTGGTTGATCCGCTGGATCAGCTGCCCCGCATCGAGGCCGTGCTGGCGCAGCGCGGCCAGATCCAGGTCGATGCGAACCTCCAGCGGATCCACCCCGTCGAGGAAGACGCTGGCGACCCCTCGCACCCGCTCCAGCGGGCGGCGGATACGCTGATCGAGCAGGTCCCAGGATTGAGACAGGTCCATCTTGGCCGAGATGCGGCCCTGCAGAATCTGGGCGCCGGGGCCGTCGGTGTCCCCCTCGACGGTGATCTGCTCGATGCCCTCGGGCAGACTCGGGCGCACCCGCTCCACCGCCTCGCGCACCTCGAGCATCTTGAGGTCCGGGTTGATGCCCCAGTCGAATTGGGCTTCGAGCCCCACGTTGCCGCTGTTGGACCAGCCGAAGACCCGCTTGACGTCGGGGATGGTGGCGACCTCTTCCTCGATCGGCTTGAGCACCTCCCGCAGGCCTTCCATCGGATGGCTGCCGGGGAAGTTGACCTGGACGTCGATCTCCGGTTCGGCGACCAGCGGCATGAAGCCGAGAGGCAGGAAGTTGATCGCCACCGTGCCGAGCACGGTCAGACTGATCAACAACATCACCGTGGCGATGGGGCGGTCGAGGGGCAGGTCGGTCAGCTTCACGAGCCCGCCTCCCCGGCCAGGCCTTCCAGCTCGGCGACCGGCTCAGGCGTATCCGAGCGGGTCATCGCCCGGTAGAGGCAGGGAATCACCACCAGGGTCAGCAGCGTTGCCACCGCCAGGCCGCCGATCACCGTGATCGCCAGCGGCCGGCGCAGCTCGTCCCCCGCCCCCAGGCCCAGGGCCATGGGAAGCAGCGCGAGGATGGTCGTCGCGGTGGTCATGAGGCACGGCCGCACACGGCGCAGGCC
>CAZBZH010000123.1:0-9817 GCA_964496265.1 uncultured Acidobacteriota bacterium
GGAGCCCACCGAGATCGAGACCGCCGAGAATCGGCGCAGCGCCTGTTTCCTCCACGACCCGCGCCACGTCTCCGTCGGGGAGGGCCGTGCATGAGCGAGACCCTGGTCACCGCCCGTGGCTTGGTCAAACGCTTCCAGACCCGGGGAGGTTGGTTGGGCCGTAGCGGACCGGACCTCAAGGCGGTGGACGGCGTCGACCTGGAGGTGCGGGCAGGGGAGACCCTGGGCCTGGTCGGGGAGTCCGGTTCGGGCAAGTCGACCCTGGGCCGCCTGCTGATCCGGCTGATCGAGCCCGACGCCGGCAGCGTGCGCTTCGAGGACAAGGAGTTGACCGCCCTGCCCGCCGGCGAGCTGCGGCGGATGCGGCGTCACTTCCAGATCATCTTCCAGGATCCCTACGGTTCGCTGAACCCGCGGATGCGGGTCGGGTCGATCGTCGGCGAGCCGCTGACGATCCACAAGATCGGCGCCGACCGCAGGGAGCGCCGGGAGAAGGTGCTGGAGCTATTGGACCAGGTCGGCCTCGAGGCCTCGGCGGTGGACAAGTACCCCCACGAGTTCTCCGGCGGCCAGCGGCAGCGGATCGGCATCGCCCGGGCGATCGCCTGCGGGCCCCGCTTCGTCGTCGCCGACGAGCCGGTCTCGGCGCTGGATCCGCCGGTCCAGGCCCAGATCCTCAATTTGTTGATGGACCTGCAGGACTCCCTCGGTCTGGCCTACCTGTTCATCGCCCACGACTTGCGGCTGGTCGAGCATCTCTGCGACCGTGTGGCGGTGATGTACCAGGGGCGCATCGTCGAGCAGGCACCGACGGCGGAGTTGTTCCGGGAGCCGAAACACCCCTATACCCGGGCACTTCTGGACTCCACGCCCTCGATCCGGCCGGGAGAACCGACCCCGCCGGCGGTCGAGGGGGACCCGCCGTCCCCCACGGCGCCGCCCCCGGGGTGCCGCTTCCACCCCCGTTGTCCGCTGGCGGTGGATCTCTGTTCCGAAAAACAACCCGGGTTGCTTCCCGAGGAGGCAACCCATCGGGTGGCATGTCACGTTGCCCATGAAACCAATTCGAGGGTCCGAGCGTAGTTAGCCACCGAACCACTCATCCGTGTTCGACTGGAGGAGGCTGTGATCTCTCAGCGTGTCAGACAGTGTTGCAACTATGGGCTGCTCATCGCGGTCCTGTTGGCCGGGGGAGCCGTCTCCGCCGAGGATAGCGTCGATCGCGGCCCGACCAAGGCGCTGTCGCTAAACGACTGCCTCAAGATGGCCCTGGCCAATAACCTGGACCTGGTCAGCGCCCGGCAGGATCCGATGATCTCGGAACAGAACGTGATGAACGCCGACGCCTTCTTCGACATGACGTTGGGCGCCGACTACACCCGCAGCGAGTCGGAGCAGGAGCTGTCCAACCAGTTCTCGCTGGACAGCAGCACCGACGACACCGCCAACGTGTCGTTGACCAAGCAGCTCGGCTTCGGCGGTAGCTACACGGTCAACCTGCGGGATACCCGAGCGCTGCAGACCGGTCCGCTGGTCGTCGTCGACACCCAGTACCGGGCGTCGCTGACCGGCCAGTTCGAGATGCCGCTGATGCGGGGTTTCGGTAGCGATACCACCAAGGAGCAGCTGATGCTGGCCGAGGGCAACCTCGATATCAGCCGCGAGCAGCTGCGCGCCCAGGCCAACACCACCCTCGAGTCGGTGGAGAGCGCCTACTGGGATGTCGCCGCGGCGATCCGCGCCCTGGGCGTCTCCGATCGCAAGCTGACCCGGGCCGAGGAGCTGCTCGAGCTCAACCGCAAGAAGGTCGAGGTCGGTACCCTGGCGCCGATCGAGATCACCCAGGCCGAGGCCGAGGTCGCCTCGAACCAGGAGAGCCTGATCGTCGCCGAGGTCACCCTGGAGAACGCCGAGGACGAATTGCTGCGCCTGCTGGCGGTGCCCGAGTCCGATTCTCTCTGGGCCATGGCCCTCAACACCGTCGACGAACCCACCTTCGATTTCCGCGAGATCGACCTGCCCCAGGTCATTGAGACGGCACTGGATCGCCGTCCGGAAATGAAGAACGCCAAGCAAACGCTGGTCAACAACGAACTCAGCGAACGGGTTGCCCGTCAGAACATCCGTCCCCAGTTCGATCTCAATGCCAGCTACACCTCGACCGGTAACAACTTCGAGTTGGGCCCCGGCTTCGACGGTATCCCCGGCACCCCCGACGATCAGTCGGTGGCTGCGGGCGCCCAGAGCGAGGCGCTGTCGGAGATTCCCGACAACACCAACTTCAACTGGTCGGTCGGCGTGACCTTCAGCTACCCCCTGCGCAACCGGGCGGCCAAGGCCAACTACGCCATCGCCCAGCTCAACCGGGAGAAGTCGGCGGTCGACGTCAAGAACCAGGAGCAGACCATTCGCGTCGAGGTCCGCCGCGCCGTGCGCGAGGTGGAATCGGGCAAGAAGCGGGTGGACGCCGCCCGGGCCAACGTGGTGCTGCAGCGCAAGAAGCTCGAGGCCGAGCAGAAGAAGTTCGAGAACGGCATGAGCACCTCCTTCGAGGTGTTGACCTTCCAGAACGACCTGGCCGACGCGGAGCTCGCCGAGATCCGCGCGCTGATCGACTACAACAAGGCGCTGGTGGCGCTGGAACGGGTCAAGGGCACGCTGCTCGAGGCCCGGGGCCTGACGCTCTAGTTTGCGTCCGGTCGCCCTTTCCGTCCCCCATGGGTTCGGCGTGCAGCGCGCCTTCGGTGCGCTGTTGTGGCCGCGAAGCACCATGGGGGACGTGGCGCGCCACCCCGACTGGCAGGTACCGCTCCTGCTGGTGATCGTCGCCGCGATTCTGTTTCACACCGTTTATGTGGCCCGGGCCGATCTGGTCGCGGTGGAAACCGCCGCGATGAGCGAGGCCTGGCTGTTCCAGTTCGAGGACGAGGCGACCCGCCAGTCGATCCTCGACGACTACCGCCGCCGCCTGAGCGAAACGCCGGCGCTGGCTTTCCATCTGGACGGCTGGGTCCGCGCTGCCGTGTCCCACGTCACGGCGCTCCAGGGGCTGACCCTGATGCTGGCCGGTCTGTTCTGGTGGGCCGGCCACCGCACGCTGCCCTTCCGGCGGGGCGCGATGAATCTGCTGTTTTCCCTGAGCCTGCTGGCTCTGGTCTGGATCAGCTACACCCTGCTCGGATGGCTTCTGGCGGACTATCCGCTGCTGGCCAGTTTTCTGACCCTGATCGCCACCGGGTTGTTGCTGGTGCCCTGGCTCAACGCGCTGTCCTTTCTGGGGCAGGACCCGGAGTACGGCGCGCTGCTCGGGGTGGTGGCCCACGGGATGATGGTCTGGGTGCCGGTGCACCTGATCGGCACCCTGGTCGCCATGGCCCACGGCGGGCTCCTGACCCCGATGGACCAGGTGGCGCCGACCTCCCTGGGGGCGCTGTTCTGGGCGCCCGGCGAGGGTGGGGCGCTGGGAGCCCTGCTTCAGGCGCCGGATCTGGCCTGGCTCTGGTTCTGGGTGCTGGTGGTCGCCGGGCTGCGGCAGGTCACCGGCTGGGATACGACCAAGATCTGGGTTCTGGCGGCCAGCCCCTGGGTGGCGTGGACGCTGATCACCACGGTATTCTCGATGGCAACGGCGAGGTAGAAAGATGCTGATTTCGCTGACCGACATTCGCAAGACCTACGACATGGGCCCGGTGCAGGTCACCGCCCTGGCCGGCGTGACCCTCGGCATCGAAGAGGGGGACTACGTCGCGATCATGGGGCCCTCGGGCTCGGGTAAGTCCACGTTGATGAACGTGATCGGCTGCCTGGACACCCCGAGCGCCGGCTCCTACAAGCTGAAGCAGCGTGAAATCGCCCAGATGGACGACGACGCCCTGGCGGAGATCCGCAACGGCGAGATCGGGTTCATCTTTCAAACCTTCAACCTGCTGCCACGTACCGACGCGGTTGAAAATGTTGAACTGCCGCTGGTTTATTCCGGAATCAGCCGTGCCGAACGGCGCCGCCGGGCGGAAAAAGCCCTGCAGATCGTGGGTCTCGGCGAGCGGATGCACCACAAGCCCAACGAGATGTCCGGCGGTCAGCGTCAGCGGGTCGCCATCGCCCGGGCGCTGGTCAACGAGCCCTCGATCGTGCTTGCGGACGAACCGACCGGAAACCTGGACAGCAAGACCGGCGAGGAGATCATGAACCTGATCGACGACCTCCACGCCAAGGGGAACACCATCATCCTGGTGACCCACGAGGAAGAGCTGGCCGAACGCGCCTCCCGGGTGCTGCGGCTGCGGGACGGCGTGGTGGTTTCCGATGAGCGCAATGCCGGCGCGTCGTTCACCCCTCCCGGGGGCGCGGCGAAGGACTCGTCGCCGGAGATTCAGCCGGGCGCGTAAGCGGCGTTTTCGCCGGACGTTTCCCTCTCCCGAGGCCGCCGAAACGGCGGCCGAAACCCCCGTCTACGTGTTCGATCCCGCCCTGTTCGACGCGGTCCGCAGCCCACGCGGTAACCGCTCCGCAACCCTTCTGCCGCTTCCTTGACACCCTATAGGGGCTGGCGTACCATCCGAGGTTGCCAGCGGTAGACTTCGTAAATCCAGCGTATTGAGCAGATACCGACGCTCACGAAGCCGGTTATTCTTTACGCGGGATCGACGAAGCGGTCCGGTGTCGGAATGGCAGCCGAGGCCGGAACGTTAGAGGTCAAACAGAGATTGCCCAACGGGCCTAGCGCCCAACACAAACCGGGCGCGGAGGAGATGACGTGTTAGCAGCTCTTGCAGATGCACCGACCCAGCTGTTGCAGTACTACAAAGACGGCGGGATTACGATGCACTTCATTTCGGTCCTGTCGGTCATTTCGCTGACCACGATCGTCTACAAGCTCTTGGCCTTCTGGCGAGTCAAGACCAACCTCAACGACTTCATCGCGAAGGTGCGCGCCGCGCTGCTCAAGGGCAACGTGAAGAACGCCATCACCGTTTGCGAGGAGTTCCGCGGTCCCGTCGCGGCGATCACCAAGGCCGGCCTGCTCAAGTACGGTTCGCCCAAGGAAGAGATCGAGAAGACGATGGAGAACGCGGCGATTCACGAGGTCGCGTACCTCGAGAAGTACCTGACGGTTCTCGCCACCATCACCGCCATCGCCCCGCTGCTCGGCTTCCTCGGAACCGTCGTCGGGATGATCCTGTCCTTCGACGTCATCGCAGAGCAGGGCCTGAACAACCCGGCCGAGGTGGCAAAGGGTATCTCGGTCGCGCTTCTGACCACCGCCTACGGTCTGATCGTGGCCTTCTTCACCCAGCCCTTCTACAACTACTTCACCTCCAAGGTGGCCTCGCACACCCGTGAGATGGAGACCGCGTCCAACATTCTCTTCGAGACCTTCGACGAGATGGACCGCATGAACAAGGCGTCGGCGTGAAGACTCCCCGCATGAAGACGGCCGAGGCGGCGATCCCCACGGCCTCGATGGCGGACATTGCGTTCCTGCTCATCATCTTCTTCATGGTCACCACCGTCCACGAGCTCGACCGCACCACGGTCAACGCTCCGAAGGCGAAGAACTTCGAGGAAGCCGAAAAGGGCGCGGCCATCGTCGTGATCCACCGGCAACCGACGGGTGAACTGGTCTACAAGTGGTCCGACGGCGAAGAGATGAGTAACGCAGTTGCCGGTCCCGGCGACATCTACCTCGAAGCTTCGCGGATCGCCTACGACCGTCCGGACAAGCAGTTCCTGATCAAGTCCGACGGTGAGATCGAGTTCCGTTACATCGACGAGCTGATGGACGAGTTGCGCAAGGCGGGCGTCAAGCGCCTGCTGCTGCTGACCAGTCCCGGCGAGGCGGAGATGGGCTGATGAAGCTCAAGAAGAAAAAGAGCGACTCCGAGATCCCGACCTCGTCGATGGCGGATATCGCCTTCCTGTTGATCATCTTCTTCATGGTCACCTCGGTGTTCTCTTCGACCAAGGGGCTCGAGTTCAAGCTGCCCCAGGAAGAAGAGCAGGCGCCGGCCGAGGAAGAAGAGGCGATCTTCATCCAGGTGTTCCCGGACATGTCGGTTTCCATCGACTGCAAGCCGACCCGTCTCGGTGAGCTCCTGGACTACATGGAACCGAAGCTGACCCGTAACGCCGAGAAGCCGGTGATCATCTATTCCGATCCCGACGCGCCGTACCAGGCGATGATCGCCGTCTACGACGTGTTGATCGCCGCCGAGGAGACCCGGGGCTTCCCGGTCAAGAACATCTCGGTTCCGACCCAGAAAGACATCGGGGATTACACCGTGATGTTCGGAGTGAACCCCTTTGAAGTGCGCTGTAATTAGTTTGGGGGCCGGAGGACACGCATGAGTGAACAACAAGTCCTCAAGCTGGACGACAAGGTCAAGGCGACCGATGCCCTGTACGCGACGATGTTGCGTCAGGACGAGCCCTGGACCAAGTGGGTCGCCGGCGCCGTGGCGGCGTTGCTCCATATCGTTGTGTTGGTCGTAAACCTGCCGCAGGCCAAGACCTTCATTCCGGACAAGGAGCCGCCGAAGATCGTCACGGTGAAGAAGTACGTTCCGCCGCCGCCGCCCGTGGAGCGGCGCAAGATCGAGCGTAAGCAGATCACCAAGAAGGTGGCCGTACCGGATCCGACTCCCGACGAGCCGGAACCGATCCGTGAGCCCGAGCCGGAGATCGATCCCGAGCCGCTTCCGCCGGACGTCGAGATCGTGATCGGCGACACCGAGCCGCCGCCGCCGTCGGGGCCGCTGATGGCCGGTGTCGGCGACGTCACCAACCCGGTGCTGATTCCCGAGTCGAAGGTCGAGCCGCCCTTCCCGGAAATCGCGCGCCGCGCCCGCTTGACCGGTAACGTCATCCTGCAGGCGATCATCTACAAGGACGGAACCGTCGGAGACGTCGAGGTGCTGCGCTGCACCCGGCCCAACGTCGGATTCGAGGAAGAAGCCGTGAAAGCGGTGGAGCAGTGGCGCTACCAGCCGGCTACCCAGAACGGCCGCCCCGTGGACGTCTACTTCACGATTCAGGTTTCGTTCGAGCTTAACTAGTCCGAATTCAGGGATGGTCGGAAATCTGTCCCCTTTGTGTGACAAAACGGCACACTGGGGATGAATTTCCGGCCATTTCGGCCGAATGCGCGTAGGTTGAAGCGCGAATCGGTGGATGTACCGGGCCGGTCCGCATCTTGCACTAATCAAGGGCGGGCGGAGCCACACGGGACATTAGAGCGTCCCCCTAGCCACGAGAAGGAGCGACCATGACTCACACCCACGGTCGGAAGATGCTGATCATCCTGGCAATGGTGGTTGCCGTGGCCTCTGCGTCTGCGGTCCACGCCGGTTATCAGGAAGGTCTCGATTACTACAAGTCCGGCAAGTACGTCGAAGCTGCGGCTGAGTTCCAGGCGCTGGTCGACCAGTCGCCCGAGTACGACTCCGGCTACTACCTGCTGGGCATCTGCTTCCTGCAGCTCAAGAAGCTGGAGGATGCCGAGAAGAACTTCCGCAAGGCCATCGAGCTGAACGGCGACAAGTTCGACTACCACCACAAGCTGGCGACGGTGATGCAGAAGCGTCGCAAGAATGCCGAGGTGGTCAAGATCATGAACGCCGCCGAGGGCCTGGCCGCCGACAACAAGACCAAGAACCAGCTCCACGTGATGCGCGGTTTCGCCTACGCCGGCCAGAAGAAGTGGTCGGAGACGATCAACGATCTGGAGCAGGCCAACAAGCTCAAGCCGGCCGTCTCGGTTCAGACCCAGTTGGCCAAGGCCTACTACCTGCTGAACCAGAGCGACAAGGCGGTGACCTACTTCGAGAAGGCCCTGGCCAAGGACTCGAAGAACGCCGAGCTGCAGCGGCTGATGGCCGAGTCGTCGATCAAGCTGGGCCTCCAGGCCCGTGACGACGCGTCCAAGAAGAAGCACTACGGTCGCGCCATGCAGGCGGCCGAGCGGTTCAAGACCCTCAAGCCGGGGACCGACGGCGACAACCTGATCGGCAAGGCGGCCCTGGGTGCCAAGCAGTACCCCAAGGCGGTCGAGGCGTTCACCGCGGTCGTCAAGAAGGACACCAAGAACTGCTACGCCATGGTGAACCTGGGCAAGACCTACATCGCCATGAACCAGTTCGACAACGCCGAGAAGCCGCTCAAGGATGCCGCCGCCTGCGCGCCGCGGATGTCCACGGTCTACGAGAGCCTGGGGCTGATCTACCAGAAGCGCGGCAAGGCTGCGCAGGAAAAGGAAGACGCCAACGGTGCCTTCGCCCACTACGACACGGCGAAGAAGTACTACAACCAGGCCTCCGGGATTAAGTCGACCAACTTCATCGCTCAGGCCATCAGCTCGATCGACCAGAACATCGAGGTCATCAAGCACAACATGGACCAGGATGCGATCAAGGCGGCTGAAGATGCGGCGATCGCCGCCGAGCTCGCGCGCCAGAAGGAAGAAGAAGCCAAGCGCGCCGAGTGGGAAAAGAAGAAGGGTGGCGGCCGTCCCTGAGCCTCCCTCCGTTCGCTGAGTCAGTCAAAAAGGCGGGCCTCCGGGCCCGCCTTTCTTCTTGTCGGCACCGCTTTGTGTTGGCGGGGGGCGCGCCGGGTAGTATCGTGCGCGATTCAGCCCGCTGGATTCGATTCAACCGCTTGGAGTAACGGACCGTGGCCACACTGGCTCTCCAGAAGCCCCTGGTGCGCGTCGGCCTCGAGGCCGTCGACCGGCTCGGTCTGTTCCGTTCCCTGGTCGGCGACCTGGCCGCCCGGGAGGCGTTCGAGAACCAGCAGGCGGTGTTCGACGCGGTGGTCCACCGGGAGGGGCAGCGCTCCACCGCGGTAGGCGAGGGCTTCGCCCTGCCCCACGCGACCTCCGAGCACGTCCCCGGTCTGCTGATGGCCGCCGCCCGCCTGGCCCGTCCGATCGAGTTCGAGGCGCCGGACAGGGAGCCGGTGGACCTGGTGTTCCTGGTGCTGGCCCCGCCGGCCGAAACCGCCCCGTTCCTGGTGCTCCTGGGCCGCCTGGCCCGGGTGCTCGGCCGCAAGGACGTCGCCTCGGATCTACGCTCCGCGCCCGACGAAGAAGCCTTCGCCGCCAAGCTTCAAGAGCTTATCGACGCCTTTTTGTTGTAACAAAAGGCGTTGCTGCAACCGGATAATGGCTGGCCCCCGTCCGCGGCCCGCCGTAGATGTTCGGGTGCAATCGAGGGCGGCGCTGCGAGATAGTAGGGGGATTTCGCGGTGCTGCCCTTTTGCATTTTGCCCTTCGGGCAAAATGCAACCCTCCGAAGCCTTCGGCGAAGGAGGGTTCCCCCCGCGCCTGCCTTCCCTGAGCTCCTCCGAAGGGCCCGCCCGCCCTGAGCTACGTCGAAGGGCCCTGAGCCTACCGAAGGCCGTGGCCACCTTGACACACCCACCCGCAATGTTAACTATGGAAAGTACGCCCTTTCCCGGGCGCCCCACACGGTATGGGGGCGATTTGGATTCGACGGGAAGGCAGAGGCGTAAGAAGCACGTCGAGGTCCACTCCTCGTTAATCCGTGGAACAACAGTACTTGGCAACAACCAGTACGCCCTCGCTGCTTAAGTAGCGACGTTTCCCGAGTTGCCCGCCCGAGGCGGCTCGTGGAAGCGCCGATAATTCGGGCTAGCTCAACGGTGATGCCTGTAACCGACGAGCGAAATTTACAGGCTGGCCTTCCGATTGTTTGCCGCTCAGTGGTCGGAATGGCGAGATAAAAAGCCGAGCAGGCTAAGCGTGTAGAAACTTACGTACGAACCTTTTCGGACGCGGGTTCGATTCCCGCCGCCTCCACCA
>CAZBZH010000124.1:0-5485 GCA_964496265.1 uncultured Acidobacteriota bacterium
GGTCATCCCCTCCAGCTGGTTGGCCAGGCAGGTTGCCTTCGACAAGCCGCCGTCGGAGATCAGGTCCCCGATGGATCCTCCGGCGATGTCAAAGAAGGCCGTCGGCTGGGCGGTCCACTGAAGCCGGGTGGTGCCGTCGTGGGACAAGAACAACGCGTCGGCGGCGGTGGGCAAGGCGTTGAGCAATGCGTCGTTGGGGGCGCAGTCTTCTCCGTCGAGCACTCCGTCGTTGTCATCGTCGACGTCGCAGACGTTGGCTTCGCCGTCACCGTCCACATCGATCGAGAGGCGGCTGCCCGTGGCGTCTACCTGGCCCCCGGCGATCAGAAACCATTCGCCTGTCCAGCCGAAGGGGAAGGACTCTCTGGCGGTCGGTGCGCCACCTTCATCGATCGGAGTCCAGGAATTGAGGTCGGGGTTGTAGCGCCCGCCGGAGCGGTATTCCGTGGCGGGCGGATACAGGCCACCCCAGACCAACATCTCCGTTCCAGTCCACGCGGACCCGTGGAGTTCGCGTTCCGCGGGAGCTCCGGCTACGGGGGTCGGGAGCCAAGCGTCGGTCGACGGGTCGTAGATACCGCCGGTGTCCACTGCGTAGTCGTCGAAGAACGGCTGCTCCGAGCCGCCCCAGACGATCATGCGGTCCCCGGTCCAGACCGCACTGTGGTTCTTGACCGCCTTGGGTGCTCCGCTGAGGTTCGTTGCGGACCAGAGGCCGGTCACCGGGTCGTAACGGCCGCCGCTTTGCAGTTCGCCAAGGTCGTCGCCGCCCCAGACGATCATCTCGCGGCCGGTCCAGACTGCGCTGTGACGAAAGCGCTGGACGGGGCCATCGGCGGTTTCGAGGCTCCTCCAGCTATCCGAGGCCGGGTTGTATGCACCGCCGTCGCCCAGGACCTGCAGGCTTGGGTCGAACCTGCAACCGCCCCAGACCAGCATCTCCGTGCCTGTCCAGACGGCGGTGTGATGTTCACGCCGCACCGGTTCGCCCCAGACGGTCATCGGGGTCCATTGATCGAGCGCCGGATCGTAGCGTCCTCCACCGGCGGCATGCGCGTCGCAATCCGCTTCCCGGTCGCCGCCGCCCCAGAAGATCATCTCTCGGCCGGTCCACACCGGTTTGTGCCCTTCGCGGCCCCACGGAGCGCCGCTCAGCGTGATCGGCAACACGCTGTCCAGCGTGGGGTCGTAGCGGATACCGGTCTCCAGCGGGACGTCGGTGTTGGGGATGAGTCCACCCCACACGATCAGTTCGTTCCCGGTCCAGAGAGTGCCGGCGCCCTCGCGGCGGACATCGCCGGAGCCGGCACTCATGGGGCTCCAGCGATTGGCCGCGACGTCGTAGCGCGCTCCGTCGTCGCAGGTGCCACTGGTGCAGCGGCCACCGAACACCAGCATGGATGCCCCATCCCAGACTGCTGTATGGTCGACCCGTTGTCGTGGCGTTTCCGTGCCGCTGACCGGTGTCCAGCTATCGCTCGCCGGGTCGTAACGAGCCCCGTCGTCAAGCCGCGTGGTGATGTTCTCGCCTCCCCAGACGATCATCCCGCTCCCGTCCCATATCGCGGTGTGTTTGTTCCGCGGGGAGGCGGCTCCCCCGGCGGAGA
This sequence comes from uncultured Acidobacteriota bacterium, assembly GCA_964496265.1. Lineage (GTDB taxonomy): Bacteria > Acidobacteriota > Polarisedimenticolia > Polarisedimenticolales > Polarisedimenticolaceae > Mor1. The sequence goes on from CAZBZH010000124.1 coordinate 1,608, forward strand.
TCGCGGTCCAAGTATCGGATGCCGGCGAGTAGCGCGCGCCATCTCCGAGATATCCTGATGCGCGGCCACCCCAGACGATCATCTCACTCCCGGTCCACACCGAGGTGTGGCCGGAGCGCGCCGAGGGAGTGTTGCCGGTTACCGAGGTCGGGGTCCAGGTGTCGGTTGCAGGGTCGTATCGCCCCCCGCTGTCGTAGTGGTCGTCACTGGCGCCACCCCAGATGAGCATCTCCGAGCCGGTCCATTCTGCTGTGTGGTGGCCTCTCGCAGAGGGGGCGTTCGTATCCGAGAGTGGCGACCAGCTGTCGCTGCTCGGGTCGTAGGCCGCTCCGTCGCCAAGTGTCCCCGAACTCGCGCTACCGCCCCAGACCAGCATGCGGGACCCGGTCCAGACTGCCGTGTGATTGCGTCGATCGGAGGGTGCGCCGAGGGTCGACAATGTCGACCATGTATCGCTTGCGGGGTCGTAGCGTCCGCCTTCGCGGAAGCCGAGCACGATCACCTCGCTACCGGTCCAGACCGCCGTGCCGTCCCTGGAACTCTCCGGAGCGCCAACGCGGGAGAGGCCGTTCCACGTGTCGAGAATCGGGTCGTAGCGGAAACCCATGTCCGAGTCGGCCGCGCCGCCCCAGATGATCATCTCCGCGCCGGTCCAGACGGCGGTGTGACGCTCCTGCCCTTCGGGACGATCGTCCAGCGCCCCCGGTGACCAGACTCCGTCGGCGCAGATGTCCACTGACGACCCGCTGCTCTCCTGAAGCGGCAGCGACCCTCCCTGGGAGGTCACACGCACCGTGGTCACGTCCAGGGTCGGGGCGACCTCGTCCCACCACTCGTCGAAGTCGACGGCCTCGGCAGTCGGAGGCTTGGAGGCGAATAGGCCACGAATCAGCCGCTCGCCGAGGAGCCGGCGTACGATCGTTTCCTCGTAGGCCGTGGCGTCGTTACCCAGGACCGTGTATAGCTCGAGCAGCCGTTGTGGAAGCCGGCTGGAGGACTCGATGCGGCGAGTCTCCCCACGGAGCATGGCCGGAGTGATCGAACGGTCCCAGTAGCGTTCCAGGGCCGCGGAGTAACGCAGCGAGCGCATGACGATAGCCCGCAGTTCCGTGGCCTCGAACACCCGCGTCGGCTGGCCCGCCGGGTCGCGCTGCGCCTGCCGAAAGCGCTCGATCTTGGCCTGAAGCGCCACCCGCCGCTCGACGTCGAGTTCGGCAGCGAGGGCCTGATCCCCGGGCAGCGCGAGGATGACGAGGCTGAACAGGACCACGCAACAGACAAGACGGGCGGACGATCCCATGGTTCCTCCACGCTGATTGGTCGGCCGGAGCCGGTGCGGTTTCCCTGAGTCTATGCCGAATCTGGTCGGGCGGGAACATTCAAGGTTCACGAAGATCCGCACCTTGACAGGCGCTCCTTCGCATCCCAACCCGTAGCTGCCGCCGACAGCGCTGTAAGTCGCGCCGCTCCAACGGGATGCCGCGACCTTGACACGCTTCGAGTGCGGTCTTAACCCATTGATCGCCCGAGAGATTGGGGGCAACGAGACACGGGTGAAGGAGGTACTTGAGATGAGCCTGGTGAGATTCGATCCTTTTCGCGATCTGGCCAACATGCAGAGCCGACTGAGCCGTGCGTTGTCCGAAGCCCACGAAGGATGGCAGGACAGCGACACCTACGGTGCCTGGGTTCCGCCCGTCGAGATCTTCGAGAGCGGCGATGACCTGGTGATTCGCGCCGAGATTCCCGGTGTCGAGAAGGAAGACATCGAGATCAACGTGGAGAACGGCACCCTGGTGCTGAGCGGCGAGCGCAAGCGCCACAGCGACATTAAAGAAGACAACGCCTACCGCCTCGAGCGGGTCTACGGCAGCTTCAACCGCAGCTTCCGGCTGCCGACCACCGTCGACGCGGCGCGCATCGCGGCCACGTACAAGCACGGTGTGCTCGAGATCACGCTGCCCAAGCTCGAAGAGGCGAAACCGCGCAAGGTCGAGATTCAGGTCCACTGAATCCAGGCCGGCCGCAGCACGAAAACGTAATCTGAGTGACCCGCGCCACGGGCCTCCAGGGGCCCGTGGCTTTCGTATTCGGGAGATGCAGAAAAGGCGCGGAATAAGCCGTGGTGAGGGGGCCGATTCGGTTGCAGAATACGTGTCGGGAGCTTAGCTTCTTAAAAGTCTGACACTATCGAATAAGGGCTAATTAATGGAGCAAATCCAGATTCCCAAGGAAATCGGGGTCCTGCCGCTGAGGAACAGTGTGCTGTTTCCTCACGCGATCATGCCGATCTCCGTCGGGCGGCGTAAGACGCTCAACCTGCTCGACGATGTGGTGCGCGACAGCAAGCCGATCGCCGTGATTTCCCAGCGGAACCCCTCGGACGACGATCCGGATCCGACGGGAATGTACCGCCTCGGTGCGGTGGCCCGGATTCTCAAGGTCGTCAAGCTCAGCGGCAACAACGTCAACCTGATCATTCAGGGGATGGGCCGCGTGCGGGTCGATCGGTTCTCGGCGACCGAGCCCTACATCAAGGCCTCGATCACCGAGCTCGACGACGCCGTCGACAAGAACACCGAGCTCGACGCCATGGTCCGGAGCCTGGTCAACCAGTTCCAGCGCTTCGCCAATGTCTCCCAGAACATCTCCTCGGACCTCGCCGACATGGTGCTGTCCGCCGGCGTCGAAGACCCGGCGCGCCTCAGCGATCTGGCCGCCTCGGTGCTGCCGATCTCGGTCGAGGAGAAGATCGGGCTGTTGGAGCGGGCCAACGTCAAGGACCGGGTGCAGAAGCTGGTCGAGATCGTGACCCGCGAACTCGAACTGAACGAGATCTCCTCGAAGATCCAGTCCCAGGTCGCCGACGAGGTCGGCAAGACCCAGCGCCAGTACTACCTGCGCGAGCAGATGAAGGCGATCCAGCGGGAGCTGGGTGAGGACGACGACCGCTTCGCCGAGATCGAAGAGCTACGCAAGAAGATCGAGGCCGCGGGCCTGCCCGAAGAGGCCAAGAAGGCCGCCGAGAAGGAGCTCGACCGTCTCTCCAAGATGCCGCCCCAGGCGGCGGAGTACACGGTCTCCCGCACCTACCTCGACTGGCTGATCAACCTTCCCTGGAAGGAAGAGACCGAGGATCACCTCGACCTCAAGGAAGCCAAGAAGATCCTCGACGATCAGCACTACGACCTGACCAAGGTCAAGGACCGCATCCTCGAGTACCTGGCGGTCCGTTCGCTGAAGAAGGACCTCAAGGCCCAGATCCTCTGCTTCGCGGGCCCTCCAGGGGTCGGTAAGACCTCGCTGGGCAAGTCGATCGCCAAGGCGATGGGGCGCAAGTTCGTGCGCATGTCCCTGGGCGGCGTTCGCGATGAGGCCGAGATCCGCGGCCACCGCCGAACCTACATCGGCTCACTGCCGGGCCGCATCATCCAGGGCATCAAGAAGGCGGGCACCAAGAACCCGGTGTTCGTCCTCGACGAGATCGACAAGGTCGGCAACGACTTCCGCGGCGATCCGTCGTCGGCTCTGCTCGAGGTGCTCGACCCCGAGCAGAACAACGCTTTCTCCGATCACTACCTCGAGGTCGATTTCGACCTGAGCAAGGTGTTCTTCATCTGCACCGCCAACGTGCTCGACGCCATCCCTCACGCCCTGCGTGACCGGATGGAGGTGCTGCAGCTTCCCGGCTACACCGAGGAAGAGAAGATCGCCATCGCCGAGCGCCACCTGGTGCCGCGGCAGCTGGAAGACCACGGTCTGTCCACCGAGCAACTCGAGATCCAGCCCGACGGCCTGCGCCGGGTGGTGACCGAGTACACCCGCGAGGCGGGCGTGCGTAACCTCGATCGCGAGGTGGCCACGATCTGCCGCAAGGT
>CAZBZH010000124.1:5495-9733 GCA_964496265.1 uncultured Acidobacteriota bacterium
GGACCATCGTCGAGGGCAACTCCGACAAGACCGTCGTCGACCACGACAAGGTGCCCGATCTCCTCGGTCCCACGCGCTTTTTCCGCGAGGTTGCCGAGCAGGCCGGACGCACCGGCGTCTCGACCGGGCTGGTCTGGACCATGGCCGGCGGCGAGATTCTGTTCATCGAGGCCTCGCGGATGCGGGGCAAGGGCAAGGTGACCCTGACCGGGCGCCTCGGCGACGTGATGCGCGAGTCGGCGCTGGCCGCGATCTCCTGGATCCGCGCCAACACCGAGTCCCTGGGCATCGACGAGGAGCTGTTCGAGAAGAGCGACTTCCACATTCACGTGCCGGCGGGCGCGATCCCCAAGGACGGTCCGTCCGCGGGGGTCACCCTGACCTGCGCGCTGGTATCGCTGCTGACCGACATTCCGCTCAAGCCCGAACTGGGCATGACCGGCGAGATCACCCTGCGCGGCAAGGTGCTGCCGGTCGGTGGAATCAAGGAGAAGGTCATCGCCGCCAAGTCGGCGGGACTGAAGAACATCATCCTGCCCGACAAGAACGAGAAGGATCTGGAGGATGTCTCCGATCCGGTCAAGAACGCGCTGACCTTCCACTTCGTTCGCGAGATCGAAGAAGTGCTCGACCTGGCCTTCGGCCCGGCGCTTCGTGAGCACGCGGTGCGCGTGGGGAGCCAGACCGAGGGAAACGGCAACGGTAGTACCGGTGCCGGTGCCGACGGACACGACATCGATATCGTGAGCGGCGGTTCCTACGGCGCCTGATCGCTCCTCAAAGTTCGGACGAATCACTGGAGGCCCGCCGCAAGGCGGGCCTCTTTTCGTCTTGCGACTACGCGCTCCCCTGGGATACGCTCGACGTTTCCATCACGATCAGCACGGGGAAGGGCAAGGATGGCGGCTGCCGCGGGCGATCGTCCCGAGATTCAATTGAAGGGGCTGCGCGGGAAGGTGCGCGGTGCGCTGCTCGTGCTTCAGGGCAGCACCACCGCGGAGCTCAAGCGCGCCGCCGGCTTCGTCAGCGCGCTCGCCGACAGTTGCCTGATGGTCGCCGTCGACGGCGGCATCGAGACCTGCCGCAGCGCCAGGCGCCAGCCCGATCTGTTCGTCGGGGACGGCGACTCGGCGACCTCCCTTCCCGAAGACGTGCCCCGCATCCTGCTGCCCCGTGACAAGGACATCAGCGACCTCGGCGCCGCCCTCAAGGCGGCGCACCGTCGAGGGGTTCACGTGGTGCTCGTCGCCGGTCTCGCCGGCGGCCGAATGGACCATGAGTGGGCCAACCTGTTGGAGCTCGGGTCCTGGTCGAAGAAGTTCGCCGGCATCCTGGCCCCAACCGACCGGGGCATCGTGATCCTGACCCACAAGGGGTGCCGGGTCGCCACGGTGGCCAACCGTACGGTGTCCCTGCTGGCGCCCTGCGGCCGGGCGACGGTCAGCCTGCGGGGGACCCGCTGGACCATGCAGCGCAAGCATCTGCATCCCGGCTCGCTGGGCCTGAGCAACCTAACCGGGCGCCGGCTGGATCTCTCGGTGCATCAAGGGGTTGCGGCCTTGATGTTCGTCCCCTCCGACCGGAGCGTATCCCGGGCCCGCCGGGCCTGAGGCCCGACCCCGACGCCGCGCGTCCCCTCCGGCCTGAGCCTCTTCCGGGCAGAACACCACGGACAAAAAAACGGCGCCGGTTGCCCGGCGCCGAGTGCGTGGTGGGGGGGAGGGAATTCGATTTCGTAAATCAGCGAGAGGCGACGAGCACGGCCTCATCGGCCGCTTCGGGGGCGCGCCACTGGGCGCGCACGTCCCTGGAGTTCTTGCCGTAGCCGTACAGCGAGTTGTCCGCCTGGCCTCTGAGGGCGTAGCCGACCAGCTGCAGGTGGCCCGAGGCCGCGCGGCGGAAGACCAGGGTGTCCTCGGTGCTCGGTAGCGTCGGGGCGTCGGAGCGGTGGGCCATCAGCATGCCCACACACTGATCGCCGACCCAGACCTCGCTCAGCGCGATCGAGGGGGTGTGCTGTCGCAGGACCTTGACCGAGACCTGCCCGCCTTCGTAGACGGTGCCGTTGACTTCGAAAGGTTGATGCAGCTCCACGGTGAGCCGTTCGCCGGCGGCATGGGCCGCGGCGCCGAGGGTGAGGGTCAGGACGAGAGCGAGAACGAACTTGGGGCTGGCGACGGAACGGAACACGATGATCTCCCTTGATCGGTTTTGAGCGTGCCCCGGGAATTGCGAGTTCCATGCCGACTCAAAATTATCGATTCGCGGGAAATCCCAATACCGATCGCGGAAAACCCCGCCTTCCGCAAGCCACGGGTGCAACTGTTTGCAGATGATGCGGTTACGCAGGAATCGCCTTCCCGGAGGATTTCAAAAGCGCAACGGGTCGAGGTCGCTGTCGGCGATTCGGGTTAGACCCCGCTTTCCTCGTGCCGTCGAACGTCACGCCTAAGGCCGACTGCCGACGACAATTGACGATTGGCGCCGCGTGCGGCCGAGTCCGCGATAGGATGCGCGTCATGAAACTCGATCCCCAGGACGTGGCGCTGTGCCTGGGCCACGACGAGGACCTGCCGTCCCACCGTGGCGCGGTGATGCCGCCGATCTATCAGAGCTCCCTGTTCGTCCAGGAGTCCTTCGAGCAACTGGCTCAGGGGCTGGCTGCCGAGCACGCCCACTTCGTCTACACCCGCGGCCGCAATCCGACGGTGGCCGAACTGGAGCGCAAGCTGGCTCGCCTCGAGCAGGGGGATGCCGCTATCGCCTTCGCCTCGGGGATCGGCGCGATCGCCGCGATCTTCTTCGCGATCCTGTCCCGGGGGATCACATCCTGTTCGTCAACCAGAACTATGGGCCGACGGTCAAGCTGGCCGGTAGTCTGGAGCGCTTCGGCATCGAACACGACGTGGTGCTGGAACTCGAGACCGCCGCGGTCGCCGCGGCCCTGCGGCCGAACACCCGGCTGATCTGGTTCGAGAGCCCGGGAACCATGCTCAACCGGGTATTGGACGTGCCCGCCCTGGCGGCCCTGGCCCGAGAGCAGGGGATCCTGACCGCCATCGACAACTCCTGGGCCACGCCGCTCCTGCAAAAGCCCCTGACCCAGGGGATCGATATCTCGATGCACACCTGCACCAAGTACATCGGCGGCCACAGCGATGTGGTCGGTGGCGTGCTGGTGACCCGCCAGGACCTCTACGAGCGGATCTTCCACGAGGGTTTCATGCAGCTGGGCAGCACCCTGAGCCCCCATGACGCCTGGCTGCTGATTCGCGGGTTGCGGACGCTGCCGGCGCGTCTGGAGCAACACGAGAGAGGAGGGCGGGAGGTCGCCGCCTTCCTGTCCGGGCATTCCCGGGTCGCCGAGGTGTACTACCCGGACGTGGACGAGCCCGGGTCGCTGGCTGCCCGGCAGCTACGCGGCGGCAACGGGATGGTCAGCCTGCGCCTGGAGGGGCCCGCCGCGGGGCTGGGGGAGGAGGTTCGCCGGGTCATCGACCGGCTGCGCTACTTCCACACCGCCGTCAGCTGGGGCGGGGTCGAGAGCCTGGCCGTGGCCCCCGCGGCCAAGAGCAGCGGCGGGCCGGCCAACGCCGACGCCATGGGGATCCCGCCGGGAGTGATTCGACTCTCGGTCGGCCTGGAGCCGCCGCAGCTCCTGATCGAGGATCTCGACCGGGCCCTGCGCGGTGACTGACCGGCGCCCTCCGATCTCTCTGGCCGCCGCGGCCGCGCCTCTCGGCGTGATGCTGGGGTTGTTCCTGTTCGGCCTGACCCGGCTGGAGATGAGCACCGACCTGCTGATCCTGATCTTGCTGGGGGCCGCCCTGGTCGCCGGCGTGATCGCCGTTGCCAGGGGCCGGGATTGGCTCGACATCCAGCGGGCCACCGGCGAGAAACTGGCGGCGGTGCTGCCGGCGATCCTGATCCTGCTGGCCATCGGCATGCTGATCGGGACCTGGATGCTCGGTGGCACCATTCCCGCCCTGGTCTACTTCGGCATCCGCCTGATCGATCCGGCGTACTTCACCCTGACCGCCTTCCTCGCCACGGCGTTGATGTCCCTGGGGACCGGAACGTCCTGGGGTTCGGCGGGGACCATGGGGGTGGCGCTGATGGGGATGGCGGGCGCGCTGGGGGCCGACCCGGCGCTGACCGCCGGGGCCGTGGTCTCCGGCGCCTACTTCGGCGACAAGCTCTCGCCGCTGTCGGATTCCACCAACATCAGCGCCCTCGGT
>CAZBZH010000125.1:0-9733 GCA_964496265.1 uncultured Acidobacteriota bacterium
ACAGGTCCGGGAGGAATGTCTTGAAGACCGACGAGTTGGCTCGCCGTGGACCCCAGGAAGTTCTGAACCAACCCCCGGTCCTCGAGGACTACAACCTGCTGGAGCAGGACGCCCCCCTCCGCGAGGGGCTGAACCGTGAAGGGGCCGAGTGGGCCCTGCCGATGGCCGGTGAGTTCGGCGAGTTGCTGGGCAAGGCCGAGAACCTGGAGCATGGCCGGCTGGCCAACGCCAACCCGCCGACGCTGCAGACCCACGACCGCTTCGGCAACCGGATCGACGAGGTCCGCTTCCACCCCTCCTGGCATGAACTACTGAAGATGGGCATCGCCTACGGCAACCACGCCATGCCCTGGACCACCGACCAACCCGGCGCCCACGTGGCCCGGGCGGCGATGTCGATGATGCGCCACCAGCTCGACGAGGGTTCGAGCTGTCCACTGACCATGACCTTCGCCAGCATCCCGACCCTGCGGATGCTGCCTTCCCTTGCCGAGGAGTGGGAGCCCCGGATCCTCTCCACCGAGTACGACTCCCGCTTCGTCCCTGCCTACCTGAAGCGGGGCGCCCTGATCGGCATGGCGATGACCGAACGCCAGGGCGGTTCCGACGTGCGGTCCAATACCACCCGGGCCGCACCGATCGGCCGCGGCGGGCCGGGTAGCGAGTATTCGATCACCGGGCACAAGTGGTTCTGTTCGGCGCCGATGTGCGACGCCTTCTTCGTGCTGGCGCAGACTCCCGGTGGGCTGTCCTGTTTCTTCATGCCGCGGTTCAAGCCGGACGGATCCCTCAACCGCATCCAGATCCAGCGGCTGAAGGACAAGCTGGGCAATCGCTCCAATGCCTCGAGCGAGGTGGAGTTCCACGGCGCCTACGGCCTGATGGTCGGCGATATCGGTGAAGGGGTGCGCACGATCATCGAGATGGTGCGGCACACCCGGCTCGACTGCGCCTTCGGTTCGGCGGCGACCATGCGCCGGGCGGTGGCCGAGGCCACCCATCACGCCCACCATCGCTTCGCCTTCGACCGCAGCCTGAGCAGCCACCCGTTGATGAAGAACGTGCTGGCCGATCTGTGTCTCGAGTCCGAGGCGGCCACGGCGCTCTCGCTGCGCCTGGCGCGCAGCTTCGACGAAGCGCCCAACGATCCGCAGCAGGCGAGCTTCTGCCGCATCGCCACCGCCATCGGCAAGTACTGGCTGGGCAAGCGCGCGATCTCGGCGGTCGCCGAGGCGCTGGAGTGCCTGGGCGGCAACGGCTACGTGGAAGATGGGCCGCTGGCCCGGCTCTATCGGGACGTGCCGCTCAACTCCCTGTGGGAGGGTTCGGGCAACATCCAGTGCCTGGACGTGCTGCGCACGCTGAACAAGGACCCGGGCGCCGGCAACGCGCTGCTGACCGAGATCCGCAACGCCATGGGCTCCAACCCGATGTACGACCGCTTCGTCGAGTTCCTGGAGAAGGAACTGCAGAGCAGCGAGGACCTGGAACCCCGGGCCCGCCGGGTGGCGGAATGGACGGCGCTGGCGCTTCAGGGGAGCCTGCTGGTGCAGCACGCCCCGAACCCGATCGCCGACGCCTTCTGCGCGTCCCGGCTGGCGGGGGATCAGGCCTTCGGTTACGGCACCCTGCCCCCGGGCACCGATTTCGACGCCATCATCGAACGGGCGCGACCAAAGCTGGACTAACGGCCAGGTCTCAACGCCAGAACTGCCACCACTTCTTGGTCGCCTCGAGTTCTGCCATCAGTCGCTCATCCTCGGCGATATCGGCATCGCTCTTGCGGATGCCCTCGAGGTAGGCCTCCCAGTTCGCGCACAAGCCGGTACACCGACCGGTTTCCAGCTGGTACACATACACGCGGGAGTCCCTGGCGGCCGCGTCGATGAGATACCGCTCCTCGCCACAGTCATCGCCGATGAAGAACGGCCGTTCCAGAACGCCGAGGTCCATGCCCTCACGGCCCTCGGGCGCATTCATTTCGAGCAGGTCGGTCAGCGAGTCCGTGAGCTCGTTTTCCTGCGCAACCGACCCCTCCCCGAAGGGGTAGTTCAGCAGTGTCTCCCGGTAGTAGGGCGGAAGAGAAAACCCGAGCTCGCGCTCCAGGGCATCGAAGTCTTCCGGGCTCATGCTAGTTCAGCGGATCCGCCGAGCCTCGCAGATCGGTGCGCGAGATCGGGTAGCGCTTCTTGCAGTACTCGCAGACCACTTCCAGGGTGTCGCTGTCCGGCTCGAACAGCTTCTCCCCTTCGCGCTGGTAGATCGGGCGCAGGTTCTGGATCATCCGCTCCCGGGAACAGGAGCACTGGAACGCGACCTCGCGCACCGCCAGGTAGCGGAAGCCGATGTCGGCGAAGGCGGGGCCGATGTCCTCGGGTTCCTGCAGCGCCCGGGCGAAGATCGGTTCGACCTTCTCGAGTAGTCCGTCCCGGCGCTCACGCACCCGCTTCATCGAGAAGTCGTACTCGTCGGGGGCGTTGGGCAACAGCGGCAACTGGTGCAGCAGCACGCTCTGGTCCGCCTTGTCGGAAACGATCACGGCGCTGTTGGTCTGGAACGACTCCCGCAGCACGTGGTTGATGATCTCCTTGAGCGCCAACCCCTTGGCCTCGACAATCGATTCGTAGGGCGCCTTGTTGTTGGGGAACAGCTTCTGCACCCGCACGAGGCCATGCATCGCCTCGGGGAACTGACGGAAGTCGTCGGGGATCAGCATGCAGCGGGTCTGGCCGTGATGGGCGGTCTCGATCTTGAGCCGGAAGAACGGCTCCTTGGAATCGACGTAGAAGCCGAACTGCTCGCCGTGCTTCAGAAAGGCGACCATCGGCTGGACGCTCAGCACCGTGTCCCGGAAATAGGCGAAACCGGGACCGCTGACCGGGTGAATCAGCGCCAGGTCGTGAACGAAACGCTGCCCCTCGAGGAAGAACAGGGCGAACTCCCGGGGCTCGTCGATGAAGGTATAGAGCCGGCTCGGGCGCGGAATCGGGCCGCCGATGGTGTTTTCGGGCTGGGTCATGGAGATCCTCCGCCCGGACGGGCGCTCCCGGCCGGGGCTGCGCATGGTAGCGAGCCCGCTTCCCCCGGGCAAAAGGGCGCCCCGAACCCCCCTGGAAGAAAGTCCGTATACTTGAGGCATGCGCACCGGTCGTTCATCCCGCTCGTGGCTACTCGGGTGCCTGCTGCTGGCCTGCCTTTTCCCGGCGAGCCCGGGGCATCTGTGGGCCGAAACCCTGGATCCGGCCCCCGGCCGGCTGCTGGTCGCCCCGGAATCGAGCCGCGACCCCTACTTCGCCCGCAGCGTGGTGCTGTTGCTGGAGTACGACAGCAGGGGCGCCCTGGGCCTGATCCTCAATCGGCCGATCGGCGCCCGGGTCTCGGAGATGCTCCCCGACCTGGAGGGCCAGCTCGACCCCGGGCTCTACTACGGCGGTCCGGTGGAGACCGACCTGCTCAAGCTGTTGGTCCGCAGCGACGCGCCGCTGTCCCAGGGCAACCACGTCTTCGGTGAGGTCTACTGGAGCGGCGAACGGGAACTGCTGGAACGGCTGACCCGGGTGCAACACACCCGCCGGATGTTCCGGGTCTACGCCGGGTACGCCGGTTGGGGCGCGGGGCAACTCGACCGTGAGATCGCCGACGGCCGCTGGCACGTGATGGCCGCCCACGAGAGCTACGTGTTCTTCAACCGTCCCGCGGACCAGGTCTGGCCGCGGCTGGTGCCCCGGGATCGAAACCGCCTGCGCGCCGGTTCCCCCGATCTGCCCTTCGGTCCGATCGAGGTGGCCCGGGTCGACCCCCTCGGCGCCTTCAAGGACGTGATTCAGCGGGTCGATCCGCTGGATGCCTTCAAACATCGGATCGCCCGAGTCGATCCGCTGGAACCCTACAAGGAGATCGCGTGCGCGACCCCAATCCGCTGAACGTCCTCGGCGGTCCGCTGGAGAGCTGTTGCCGAAACCCGATCACCGGTTTCTACCGGGACGGCAGCTGCAACACCGGCACCGACGACCTGGGCATGCACACGGTCTGCTGCGGCATCACCGACGAGTTCCTGACCTTCAGCAAGCAGGCGGGGAACGACCTCTCCACCCCTCGCCCGGAGTTCGGCTTCCCCGGGCTCAAGGACGGCGATCGCTGGTGCGTCTGCGCCGCCCGCTGGAAAGAGGCGATGGAGGCGGGAGCCGCTCCCCGGGTCCTGTTGGAGTCGACCCACGTCAACACCCTGGACATCGTCCCGCTGGAAGATCTGCAGAAGTACGCCTGGGATCATTGATCCCGCGACCGGGCCGCCCCTTGATTTCCCGCCTGGTCTGGGCCGGGTTGCGCGCCCGGGCATCCGTTGGTAGGGTTTGAGGGTCATGAACTTCAGCTGCCGCCACCATCATCATCATTGCCATCCCTTCCGAGGGGTCCGGTAGTGGTGTAGGCAGCAGCCTTCTTAGCGTAAGCAATCACCAACGCCGGCCCTCGGGCCGGCGTTGTTACGTTCAGGGGACGTGACGGGCCGGCCGGGGCAGGCACGAGGCAGGCCATGGAACGTCAACCGGAACGACCGGCCGTAAGGCTGGGACTCCCCAAGGGCAGAATTCAGAGCGGCGTCTTCGCCCTGCTGGCCGACGCGGGTATCCGCGTGGTCCAGGGGAGCCGTGAGTACCGCCCGACCATCTCGCTGCAGGGCATCAGCGCCAAGATCCAGAAACCCCAGAGCGTCGTACAGATGCTCCAGGCGGGCTCCCGGGACCTTGGTTTCGCCGGCGCCGACTGGGTGCGTGAACTCGACGCCGACCGGCTGGTCGAACTGCTCGACACCGGGCTGGACCCGGTGCGGGTGGTCGCGGCGGCGCCGGACACCCTGCTCGAGGGGGGCGCGCTCCCCCGGCGGCCGCTGGTCGTCGCGTCGGAGTATCGCCGCATCACCACCCAGTGGATGGAACAGCGGGGCATCGACGGCAGCTTCGTCCGCTCCTTCGGCGCCACCGAGGTCTTTCCGCCCGAGGATGCCGACTGCATCGTCGACAACACCGCGACCGGCTCGACCCTGGCGGCCAACGGTCTGAGCATCGTCGATGAACTGATGCGCTCGTCGACCCGGCTCTACGCCAACCGGGAGGCGCTGGAGGATCCCCAGCGGGCGCGCACCATCGAGGACCTGGTGATGGTGTTGCGTTCGGTGATCGAGGCGCGGCAACGGGTGATGATCGAGGTCAACGTCGCCGCCGACAAACTGGAACGGCTGGTCGACGCGTTGCCCTGTATGCGCGAACCGACGGTGGCCAACCTCCACGGCGGCGCGGCCTACGCGGTCAAGGCGGCGATCCCCCGGCCGGAGCTTCCGGTTTTGATTCCCCGGCTCAAGGAGCTCGGCGGCACCGACGTGGTGGTGACCCAGCTCTCGCAGATCGTCCCATGAACGCGCCGCCGAAAGCCTACCGGGTTCCGCGGCTGGACCTGCCGATCGATCTCTACCTCGACGGCAACGAGGGCGCCCGGCCGCCGGCCGAACTGATCGCCGAGATTACCGCCGGGAGCGACCGGCTGCGCCGCTACCCCGATCGCTCCTCACTGGAGCGGCTGCTCGCCGAACGGTTGGGCGTCGCCGCGGATCAGGTGCTGGTCACCGCCGGCGCCGACGACGGCCTCGACCGGGTGATGCGGGCGTTCCTCACCGGCGGACGGGAGATCCTGCTGCCGAAACCGACCTTCGAGATGATCGAGCGCTACGCCCGGCTCGCCGGCGGAACGGTCCGCGATCTCGACTGGCCGCGGTCGGGTTTCCCGATCGCCGATCTGCTGGAGGCCGCCTCGGAACGCACGGCGGTGGTGCCGGTGGTGACCCCCAACAACCCGACCGGGACGACCATCCCCGCCGGTGTCGTCGACGTGCTGGCCCAGGCCCTTCCCCAGGCGACCCTCGTCGTCGACCAGGCGTACGCCGAGTTCGACGAGGAGGGGCCGACGGCGGCGGCGCTGCGTTACGAGAACGCCGTGGCGGTGCGCACCCTGTCCAAGGCCTGGGGCCTCGCCGGCCAGCGGATCGGCTACGCCGTCGGCACACCGGCGATGATCGAGCGGCTGCGGGCCGCCGGCGCACCCTACCCGGTGGGCGGCCTAGCGCTGGCCGTGGCCGAAGCCTGGCTGGTCCAGGGCGAGGCCGCGATGAACGCCTTCGTCCAGCGGGTCGCGCTGGAGCGGGATCGCCTCGCCGCCCGGCTGCGCGACTTCGGCGTCGACCCCTACCCCTCCCGGGCCAACTTCGTCTTCGCCCGCTTCGCCGACGCCGCAGCGGTGCGCCTCGGCCTGGCCCGAAGGGGCATCTCGGTCCGCGCCTTCCCCGACAACCCCGCCCTGGAAGATGCCCTGCGCATCACCTGCCCCGGCGACGAACAGGACTACACCCGGCTGGAGACCGCCCTTGCCGAGGTGTTGAACGACGGAGACACCCCGCAATGAGCCAGCGAATCGTGAGCTACGAACGGGAGACCGCCGAGACCGCGGTGCGCCTGACCCTCAACCTGGACGGCCGGGGCAACGCCACCGTCGAGAGCGGCATCGGCTTTCTCGACCACATGTTGACGGCGCTTGCGCGGCACGCCCGCTTCGACCTGACCCTGCGCTGCCGGGGGGACCTGCGGGTCGACGATCACCACACCGCCGAGGATTGCGCGCTGGCCCTGGGCACCGCGCTGGATCAGGCGTTGGGGGAACGCCGCGGCGTGCGCCGCTTCGGTTCGGCCTATGCGCCGCTGGATGAATCTCTGGCCCGCTGCGTGATCGACCTGTCGGGCCGGCCCTTCGCCGGAATCGACCTGGGGCTGCGCCGGGAGATGCTCGGTGAACTGGCCTGCGAGAACGTCGGCCACGTGTTCACCTCGCTCGCCATGGCGTCACGTTCCACCCTGCACGTCGACGTGCTGCGCGGGGAGAACGACCACCACCGGGCCGAGGCGGCGTTCAAGGCCACCGCCCTGGCCCTGCGCCAGGCGGTCGCGCTGGATCGGTTCGACGACATCCCCAGCACCAAGGAGAGCCTGTGATGGGTGACGTACTCGTCGTCGATACCGGCGTGGCCAACATCGCGTCGATGCTCGCCGCGCTACGCCGTGCCGGCAGTCAGCCGCGGCTGACCTCCAGGCCGCGGGAGGTGGCCGAGGCCGAAGCGCTGGTGCTTCCCGGAGTCGGCGCCTACCGCGCCGGCATGGAGGCGTTGCGCCGCTCGGAACTGATCGCTCCACTTCGTGAGCGCCTCCTCGCGGAGCGGCCGACCCTGGCGGTCTGCCTCGGCCTGCAGTTCCTCTGTGAGGGGAGCGAAGAGGCGGACGGGGTCGAGGGACTGGGCATCGTCGAGGGTTACGCCGAACGGTTCGACGCCTCGGTGCGGGTCCCCCAACTCGGCTGGAACCGGCTCCAACCTGCCGCCGGCAGCCGGATGCTGACCGAAGGCTACGCCTACTTCGCCAACTCCTACCGGCTGCGCACCGCCCCCGAGGGCTGGAGCGTGGCCCAGGCGGACTACTCGGGCCCGTTCATCGCCGCGATGGAACGCGGAGACGTCCTGGCCTGCCAGTTTCACCCCGAACTCTCCGGCCGCTTCGGCCGGGAACTGATCGCGCGCTGGCTCGAACGGCCGGCGCAGGGAGGCGCCTCATGCTGACCATTCGCATCATTCCCTGTCTCGACGTGCGCCACGGCCGGGTGGTCAAGGGGGTTCGCTTCGCCGGCCTGCGCGATGAAGGCAGCCCCGCCGAACTGGCCGCCGCCTACGAACTGCAGGGCGCCGACGAACTGGCGCTGCTGGACGTGGCCGCGACCCCCGAGGGCCGGGGTACCCAGCTCGAAACCGTGCGCAGCGTGCGGGAACAGTTGAGCATTCCCCTCACCGTCGGAGGAGGGGTGCGCGCGATCGAAGACGCCGGCGCGTTGCTCGAGGCGGGCGCGGACAAGGTCTCGGTCAACAGCGCCGCGGTCCGGCGTCCCGACCTGGTGGACGAGTTGTCGACCCGCTTCGGCTCCCAGTGCACGGTGATCGCCGTGGACGCCGCGCGCACACCCGCCGGCGACTACGAAGTGGTCACCGAATCCGGCCGGGTGCGCACCGGCATCGACGCCATCGAGTGGGCGCGGGAGGCAGCCTCCCGGGGCGCCGGCGAACTTCTGCTCACCAGCTGGGATCGGGACGGCACCCGTCAGGGATACGAACTCGAGTTGCTGCAGCGGGTCTCCTGCTCGGTGCCGGTGCCGGTGATCGCCTCGGGGGGCGCCGACTCGCCCGAGCACCTGATCGAGGCGGTGCAGGCCGGCGCCGATGCCGTGCTGGCGGCGTCGATCTTCCACCGTGGCGACTACGAGGTGGGAGGCATCAAACAGGTGATGGCAGCGTCGGGTGTGGAGGTGCGGCCGTGATCGTCCCTTCGATCGATCTGATGAACGGCCGCGCGGTTCAGTTGATCGGCGGCAAGGAGCAGGCGCTGGATGCCGGCGACCCCTTCCCCATCGCCGAACGCTTCGCCCTGGCGGGGCCCATCGCCGTGGTCGACCTGGACGCAGCGCTCGGTCAGGGAGACAACACCGAGATCATCCGCGAACTGTGCCGGCGCTATCCCTGCCGGGTCGGCGGTGGTATCCGCGATGCGGAGCGCGCCATCCGCTGGTTGGATGACGGCGCCGATTGCGTCGTGCTCGGCACCGCGGCGACTCCCGAGGTGCTGAGCCGGCTGCCGCGTGAGCGGGTCGTCGCCGCCCTCGATGCGGTCCACGGTGAGGTGGTCGTCGACGGATGGCGCAGCCGCACCGGGGCCGGGGTCCTCGAGCGGCTGGCCGAACTGCGCGAGCTGGCGGGCGGTTTTCTGGTGACCTGCGTCGAACGGGAAGGCCGCATGCAGGGGTTCGACCGGGAGTTGACCGGCAAGCTGGTCGACGCCGCGGGAGACTCCCGTCTGACCGTGGCCGGCGGCATCACCACCGCCGCCGACATCGCTGAACTGGACGCGCTGGGGGTCGATGCCCAGGTGGGCATGGCGCTTTACCGCGGCAAGCTGCCCCTGGCCGACGGACTGGTCGCTCCGATGCGCTCGGACCGTCCCGACGGACTGTGGCCCACGGTGGTCGTCGACGAGCGGGGCGAGGCGCTGGGGCTTTGCTGGTCCGACGCCGAGAGCGTGCGGGCGGCGGTGGAGACCCGCCGGGGCGTCTACCGTTCGCGCTCCCGGGGCCTGTGGGTCAAGGGGGAAACCTCGGGAGCCAGGCAGGAACTGCTGCGCGTCGACCTGGATTGCGACCGGGACGCCCTGCGCTTCACCGTGCGGCAACTGGGTGCCGGCTTCTGCCACCGGGACACCCGCAGTTGCTGGGGCGAAACCGGCGGACTCTCGGCACTGTTGCGCCGCCTCGACGATCGAGGCACACGGGCACCGGCCGGCTCCTACACCGCCCGGCTGCTCGACGATCCGCAGTTGCTGCGCGCCAAGCTGATCGAAGAGGCGGGAGAACTGGCCGACGCCGAGGACACCCGACATGTCGCCGCCGAGGCCGCCGACCTGATGTACTTCGCCGCGGTGGCGCTCACCCGGGCGGGGGTGCCCCTGGCGCAGGTCGAGGCGGAGCTCGATCGCCGGGCGCGGCGCCAGACCCGGCGGCCGGGAAACGCGAAACCGGCAAACACGAGAACGACGCCGGGAGAACAGACGTCATGAGCGAGAACACCCTCCTGCGCCGGATCGCCTCCGCCGAGCTC
>CAZBZH010000126.1:0-9717 GCA_964496265.1 uncultured Acidobacteriota bacterium
CGATCCCTACATCCACGAGATGCATCACCGGGGCAAGAAGGACGCCCCGAGCGGCACCGCCCACGAACTTGCCCGACGGGTGGCCGCCGGCCACGGCCGAGGGGCCGAGGCCCATGCGGGCGCGGCGGCGACCGGATTGCCCGGGGGGACCGTTCACGTCTCGGCGACCCGGGCCGGCTTTGAACCGGGAACCCATACCGTCGGCTTCGACGGGGAGCACGACCACATCACCCTGACTCACCAGGCCCGCAGCCGTTCGGTCTTCGCGCTGGGCGCGGTGCTTGCGGGCGAATGGATCCTCGGTCGCACCGGGGTGCACGACTTCACCCCGGTGATCGACGCTTTGATCGAGCGCGGACAATCGCGTCTTGGAGGTAACGGTGGCGGATAGCAACATGCTGCGCGGAGCGATGACCGCGCTGGTAACCCCCTTCGGCGATGACGGCAAGCCGGATCTGGCTGCCTACGCCGAGCTCTGCCGCTGGCAGGTCGAAGAGGGGATTCACGGCCTGGTGCCTTGCGGCACCACCGGCGAAGGGGCGACCCTGGACGACGACGAGCACCGTGCCGTGGTCGAGGCGATGGTCCAGGCGGTGGAGGGCCGGGTGCCCGTGGTCGCGGGTTGCGGCAGCAACGACACCCGTCGCACCGTCGAGGCGGCCAAGCGCTGCGCAGAGGTTGGCGCCACCGCGCTGTTGGTGGTTTCGCCGTACTACAACAAGCCGAACCGCTCGGGCATGATCGCCCACTACCGGGCGGTGGCCGAGGCCACGCCGCTTCCGGTCGTGGTCTACAACGTGCCCGGGCGAACCGGGCAGAACCTGTCGGCGGAGCTGACCCTCGAGCTGGCCGAGATCGAGGGCATCGTCGCGGTCAAGGAGGCGTCGGCAGATCTCGATCAGATTGCGACGATCCTCGCCGGACGTCCCGAGGGCTTCTCGGTGCTTTCCGGGGACGACCCGCTGGGGCTTCCGACGGTTTCCCTCGGTGCCGACGGGATCATCTCGGTGGTCTCCAACGAGGCCCCCGGCGAGATGGCGGCGCTGATCCAGGCCGCGCTGGACGGCAACTACACCCGGGCCCAGGAGCTCCACTACCGGCTGTTGCCGCTGATGCGGGCCAACTTCGTCGAGTCCAACCCGGTGCCGGTGAAGACCGCGATGGGGCTGTTGAACCGCTGCAGCGACCGCCTGCGGCCGCCGCTGGGTCCGGCGACCGGGAAGACCCGCGAGGTGCTCTCGACGGCCCTCGCCGCCGCAGGATTGGAGGCACGCCGTTGAGCCCCGCAACGCTCCGCGCGTCGATCGAGGGCGCCGGGTCGGATCTCTCCGCGGCCGAGGCCTTGCCCCTGGTCGAGCGGCTGCTCGAGCTGCTGGAAGCGGGAGAGGTGCGGGCCGCCGAACCCGGGGAGAACGGCTGGGTGGTCAACGCCTGGGTCAAGCAGGGCATCCTGCTCGGCTTCCGCCACGGCAAGAACGCCGCCGAGTCGGTGGGCCCGTTTCACTTCCGCGACCGGGATACCTTTCCGACCTGGACTCCCGAGGGCTCCGGGCGCAACGTGCGCATCGTTCCCGGCGGCTCCTCGGTGCGCCGGGGCTCGTTCCTCGCCGACGGGGTCGTGGTGATGCCTCCGGCCTACGTCAACGTCGGCGCCTGGGTCGGGTCGGGGAGCATGGTCGACAGCCACGCGCTGGTCGGAAGCTGCGCCCAGATCGGGAGCGGCGTGCATCTTTCCGCCGCGGCCCAGGTCGGCGGTGTGCTGGAACCGATCGGCGCCCATCCGGTGATCGTTGAGGACGGTGTGTTCGTCGGCGGTGGGTGCGGGATCTACGAGGGGACCCGGGTCGAGCAGGGCGCGGTGTTGGCCTCGGGTGTTGTTTTGACCCGCAGCGTACCGATCTACGATCTGCCCAACGAGACGGTCTACCGGGCCGGCCCCGGAGAGACCCTGGTGGTGCCGCCCAACGCCGTGGTGGTGCCCGGCACCCGGCCTTCGCCAGGAGCCACGGACTGCAGCTCCAGGCGCCGATGATCGTCAAGTACCGGGATCCGTCCACCGACGCCGCTTCGGCGCTGGAGGAGGCCCTGCGTTGAGCCTCCGCCTCTCGCAGCGCATCTCGGGGGTGCAGCGCACCCTGATCCGGCAGATGTTCGACGCCGCGCCCCCCGGCGCGATCAATCTCGGCCTGGGCCAGCCCGATCTGCCCACCCCCGGCGTGGTCGCCGACGCCGGCCACGCGGCCATCGACCAGGGGCGCACCGGCTACACCACCACCGCCGGCGATCCGGAACTGCGCAAGAGCATCGCCGCGTCCTATCCGGGGTTCGTCTCCGCTGCCGAGGAGGTGGTGGTCACCGTCGGCTCCCAGGAAGCGCTCTACGCCACCTTTCTGGCGCTGACCGATCCCGGGGATGAGGTGCTGCTTCCCGATCCGGGGTACCCCGCCTATCCGACCGTGGCCCGGCTGGTAGGCGCCGTGCCGCGGAGCTATCCGCTGCGGTCCGAACGGGACTTCATTCCGGATCCCGAGGAGATCGCCCGGCGGATCACCCCGCGCACCCGGGTGCTGCTGCTCTGTTCGCCGTCGAACCCCACCGGCGCGGTCACCGATCCCGACACGACCCGGGCGCTGACCGATCTGGCCGCCTCCCGGGGGATCTCCTGGATCTCCGACGAGGTCTACGCCGCCTTCGTTTACGACCGTCCAGCCGGGTTCCCCTGGCAGACCGGGGCAGGGCATGGCGTGGTGGTTTCCAGCCTGTCGAAGAACGTGAGCATGACCGGATGGCGGGTCGGCTGGGCCGCGGCGCCGGCCGAGGTCGCGACCAAGATCACCGCCGCTCATCAACACCTGGCGACCTGCGCGCCGAGTATCTCCCAGCGGGCGGCCGTGGCCGCCTTCTCCGAGGAGGGGCGGAAGGCCGAGGCGGAGTATCTGGCGGAGTTCCGGTCCCGGCGGGACCTGATGGAAGGGCTGTTGCGCCGGATCCCGGGGGTGGATCCCGGCACACCCGCCGGCGCCTTCTACATCTTCGCCGACGTGCGGGCCCACGGGGACGCCACCGAACTGGCCTGGCGGCTGTTGAAGGAACAGCAGGTGGTCACGGTGCCGGGGGAGGCCTTCGGCAGCCAGGGGGCCGGATACCTGCGGTTGTCCTACGCGGCCTCGCGAGAGGCCATCGAAGAAGGCATCGGCCGCTTGGGGCGGATGCTCGAGCGGGGTTGATCTAGTTCGGAGTCGGGACCGCGTCGCTTCCGGTTTCGTGGGCTTCGAGCAATTTCTCGAGCAGCAACGCCCGTTCGCGCACCATCTCGCGCAGATCCGGATCGTCGTCGGGGAACCCGCCGTAGTAGTCGTGCAGGGTGGAGAGGTCGGCAACGCTGGCGATCTGGAGCACGGCCCGGGCGCTGGCTTCCCGCACCTCGGTACTGGGATCTCCCATCGCCTCGCGCAGCAGCGACAACGCCTCGCCGCCGATCGCGGCCAGGCCCTCGGCGGCCAGATCGCGCATCTCGGAATCCTCGCCCCGTAGGAGGTCGTTGAGGTAGAAGCGGGCGCGCTCGTTCTTCAGCCGGGCGAGGGTCCGCACCGCGGTCTCGGTCAACTCCGGGTACTCGAGTGCGGCATCGACGATCGCGAGCATCTGCCCGGAGACGCGGCCCAGCCCGATCTGCTCGATGGCGTAGCGCTTGGCCCGGACGTCGCCGAACCAGAGCGCCGCGTCGAGGCCGACGATGTAGCCCGCCGGAGTCGCTTCGGTGTTCTGGCGCGCGGCGATCATGGTCACGAGGATCTCGCTGGTCTGCTCCTTGGCCACCTCGCGCATGCGCTTGGCCATGGCGTCCATGCCGTGCTCGCCGTACTGGATCAGCTCCTTGCGGGCGAAGCGGACCACCTCGTCGTCACGCACCGCCTCGAGAGGCCAGGCGTGATCCACCAGCAACTGCGCCCTTTCCGGGATCGACCGGGCGCTGCGCATCGCGAGGTCCAGGGCGGCGATGGAGTCCGCCTCGTCTGCCGCCTGCGCCGGCGGGGTCAAGGCAGCGAAGGTCAGAACAAGAACGAGCATGATCGAACGCACCGGCGGATCTCCTTGCTGGGGAACGGCTTGGGTGGATCGATTATAGCGCGAACTCAGCGGCCGAACTTCTTGCGGAAGCGCTCGAAGACGCTGCCGCCGCCTCCATCGAGGCTGTTCCAGACCTCGTGGGCCACCCGGGTGAAGGCCTGGCCCTGGGGGCCGTCCGGGGCCGCGGCGGCCACCGGTTCCCCGCGGTCGCCCGAATCCCGGATGTCCGGGTGGAGGGGAACCTCGCCGAGGAAGGGGACGCCGAGCTTGCGGGCGGCCTCCTGGCCTCCGCCGTGGCCGAAGATGTCGCTCCGCTCTCCGCAGTGGGGGCAGGAGAAGAAGCTCATGTTCTCCACCAGGCCGAGCAGGGGCACATCCACCTTGCGGAACATGGCCACGCCCTTGATCGCGTCGGCCAGGGCCACATTCTGGGGGGTGGTAACGATGACCGCACCGGCCAGCTGGACCCGCTGGGACATGGTCAGCTGGGCGTCGCCGGTCCCCGGGGGCATGTCGACCACCAGCACGTCGAGCTCTCCCCAGACCACATCGCGCAGCAACTGGTCCAGGGCCTTCATCACCATCGGACCGCGCCAGATGACCGCCGATTCCTTTTCCACCAGGAAGCCGAGGGACATCATGCGCACGCCGTGGCGTTCGAAGGGGATCAGGCGGTTGCCGCTCTCGTCCAGTTTCGGCCGCTCGTCGACCCCCATCATCAGCGGGATCGACGGGCCGTAGATGTCGGCGTCGAGGAGTCCGACCCGGCGTCCCGCCCGGGCCAGGGAGACCGCCAGGTTGACGGCGACCGTGGACTTGCCCACACCCCCTTTGCCCGAGGCCACCGCGATCACGTGCTTCACGTCGGGCAGTAGACCGGGATCGGCGCCGCCGGCAGCGGCTGCCGAAGGGGTCTGGCCGGCCATGCGCAGGCCGCTGGAACTCCCGGACGCCTGGGGCGTCGACACGTTGACCGTGACGCTCTCGACACCCTGGAGGGCGCTGAGAGCCGCGGTGATCGAATCTCGAAGGGGTTGGGCGACCGATTCGGAGCCGGGACCGAGCTGTAGCCGAACCTGAACCTTGCCCCCGTCGACGGCCACGTCACGGACCGCGCCCACCGAGACCACGTCTCGATCGAAACCGGGGAAGGGGACTCGCCCCAGCGCTTCGCGAATCTGTTGCTCGCTCAGGCTGCTCATGCGCTCGCGATAGGCGGGCCGGGGAACGACCTGGGACGATTTCCCTGGGACGGTTTTCCCCGGCCGGCCGGAAAGCCGATCAGAAGTGGTAGGTCAGACCGCCGTAGAAGCCCTCGTAGAGCACCGAGCGCTGCTCGAACTCCACGCCCGCGGAGACGATCTCTCCGTTGGGCTGGGTCGTCACCTCGCCCGGGCGGACGTCGACTCCGGCGTCGTCCAGCCGGCTGAGCCGGATGCCGCCCCGCAGCTCGAGCACCTGGGGACGGGGCTTGCCCGGCTTGGGCGCCCGGGTCCAGACGTTCCAGCGGACACCGAGAGCGGCCTCGACCGCCAGGGAGTTCACCCCGACGTTCTCGGCGACGCGGCCGATGCTGACGTCTTCCTGGCGGATCCGCAGGAACAGCGGCGTCGGCACGACGATGTCCGGATCGAACTCGGCGATCTCCGAGTAGGGCGGCGCCAGGACGCGCTCGAAGTTGCCGCCGGAATCCAGCAGCACGTAGCGCCGGGTGGTCGAGTTGTACTCGACGTCCATGTCGCCACGGAGCAGGGCCACGCCCACTTCGGCGTCGAAGAAGACCTTGTTGTCGTGGAGGTTGATCGCGGCGCGCAGGCCGATCGACGGCCCGCGGGCTTCGTACTGGGAATCGGAGAACGCCCGGTCATCCAGCGGGTCCAGGGTGGTCGGGCAGGGGGAACCGCCGGGCGTGTCGCACAGCGGCGGCAGCAGCGGCGGCAATCCCGGAACCAGGGAACTGTAAGTCGCGCCCTGCTTGCGTCCGTGGAACACCCGGCGCCAGCCCGCGTTCAGCTCGACGTTGTAGCTGTCGTTGTCGGCGAGCTTGCGGAAGTACTCGATGCGGAAGTCGCGCAGCTTGGTCTCGGCGCCGTAGGCGAAAGCGTCGGAAAGTCCGTCATCGTTGAAGCCCGCGTGGAGCGGGAAGGTCAGCGTCTGGCCGAAGATGAAACGCCCCGGCGTGCTGCCGGAGAGCTCTTCGAAATCGCGGTGGTCGTAGTACGAGACCGCGATGCCGCCGAAGGACTCGCTCACCTGGTAGGTGAAGCGATAGCGTTGATGCGCCTGGGTCCCGTGCTCGACCTCGATGAGGGTGGTATCCAGCGGGTTCGCTTCGTTGATGCGGGTGGCGCCGACGTAGTTCGTGCCGGCGAGCTGGGAAACCCAGGACTCGACGGTCACCGTCATGGCGCCCTTCGACGTGGATGAGCCGGTGTCGCTCGATTCTTCACCGTCACCCTCATCCTGAGCCATGCAGAGGCCGCCGGCGGCCAGCAGCAGCAGGACGAGCAGTCCGGTTTTCAACACGCGGTCCGTTTTCATGGGCCCCCCCGGGTTCTCTTTCTCTCTTGTACGGAAGCGATCGGAACGCAAGTCAGCGGACCGTGAAGGAGTAGCTGAGCGGTGACCCGGCCTCGGGCCCCGTCGACGTGGTTCCGTTGACCTGGACGCCACGGCCGTTGAGGGTCGTATCGACCGCAAGGGTCGGCTCCGAGGTGACCGAGAGCCCGCCCGGGATGGTGCTGCCGCGCCGGGCCTCGACGATGATGGTGTCGCCGGACGCGACCTCGAAGGAGAACGGTTGGGGCACCCCTCCGATCATCGGCTCGCCGGCGTCGAACCCGGGGCAGTTGTTGCTGGCCATCACCGTGCGGGACGCCGCCGTGAGGCGACGCGGGTTGCGGAAGAACAGCACACCCGAGGAACAGGTGATCGGGTCGCTGACCACGGCGGTGGGGCACAGGGGCGAGGAGCCGCTGGGCGGGACCTCGTCGTACAGCGTCTGGTTGGAATCGAAGGCGCTGCCGGCTCCGCCGACCAGCACGTCCTCGGTCCCGTCGGCGCGGATGCGCCGCACCCGGATGCTGTAGTCCAGCGGTACCGAGGCCGGCGACGCGGTCTGCGGCGTCGAATCGGTCAGACAGAGCTGGAAGACCTCCGGCGTACCGTCGCCGTCGCGATCGTCCGCCACATCGTCATGGATGCAGCAGCCGAGGGTCGCGTCGGGAGATGCACAGCCGGGACCGCTCATATCCGTCGTCGGACCGAAGTCGCAAAACGGATTGGTCGCGCACTGGGCCGGAGGCGTCGGGCCGTCGCAGGCCTCCCACGTTCCGTCGAAGAAGAAATCCCAGACGTTGAACGCGGTCACGGTCGCGTTTGTCGCGGAAACCGTAATCGCAGCCGTTTGGGCGCCGCCCTGGGGCGGTTGAGTGGTGTCGCAGCTCACAGTAAACGCGAGCAGCAGCCCCAGAATGAGGCTCCAGCGTCTCCTCATCGATCATGCCTCCGGATTGAAAACGAAGCGTGAAATTACCCGAGTGTCCTCCGGGAGTCAAGGGCGGCAGGGGGTACGGAGGGGCCCTGATGCGGGGAATGGACCGCACGCCCGCTCCGGGCCCAAACCCCCACCCCACAAGGGGATTGCTGTGGTAAGCTCCGCAGTCGCCTGGGTTATTGGAGGAATCTTGAGCCGCTACCCTACCACCGCAGCCGAGATTGCTGTCGATTCTCGCCGTGTCGAGCGGGTATACGCCGCCCTGGCCCGGGTTTACGACGGGTTTTTCGACTGGGCCCTGGGCCCGGGACGCCGACATTCGGTCGCGCAGCTACCCGTCGAGGCAGGGGAGCGGGTGCTCGAGGTCGGGGTGGGCACCGGCCTTTCCCTGCCGCTCTACCCGGATCATGCCCGCATCACGGGGATCGATATTTCCGACCCGATGCTGGAAAAGGCCCGGGAGCGGGCCCGCGGGTTGCCTCAGGGCGCCGAGCGGGTCCAGCTGATGCAGATGGACGCCAGGCGACTCGATTTCCCCGACGACTCCTTCGATCACGTGCTGGCGCCCTACGTGCTGTCGGTCGTTCCCGATCCCGAGGTCGTGATGTCCGAGATGGTCCGGGTCTGCCGCCCCGGCGGAACGGTGATGGTGACCAACCACTTTCTGAGCCGCAGCCCGCTCCTCGGGTTCATCGAGAAACGTTTCACCCCGCTCAGCCAGTGGATCGGTTTTCGCATGGACCTGCCGATCGAGCGGGTGACCGAGACCGACGGGCTCCGGGTCGATCAGGTCGACCGGGTCAACATGTTCGGCCTGTGGCGGATGGTCCTGGCGCGCAAGAGCGTGCGCTGAGGGCAGGGAGCGGGACCGGGCCGGCTGGAGTCAGTGATCGGTCTCGAGGGGACGCCCCGGAGTGCTCGGCGGGGTTTGCCAGCCACCTTCTTCGCGCTCCCGTCCCATGCGTTCGACCCGCCGGATCTGGGACATGACTTCCGAGAACTGCCGCTCGATATGCTCGTTGGTCACGCTGTTGTGGGTCGCGATTTCGAGGGAGCGCACCCGCTGACCGATGGCGGCCAGTTCCTGGCGCTTGCCTTCGAGTTCCAACTCGGCTTCCCGCAGCTTGCGGCGCCACGCCTCGGTCTCGCTGGCGAGCCGTCGCATCAGTTCGCCGTTCTCTCGTTCGAGCTGATCGATCCGCTCTTGCTGGGACTCGACTTCTCCCTGAAGTTCGAGCGCCCGTAGGCCGCCGGCGCGCATCATGCCGTACTGCACCAGAAGCTGCTCGTGCTTCATCTGCAGTTCCTGATACATCGACTGCGGTACCGTCTCGTGAATGGCCTCGGCCAGGGCGCGGGCCGAGACCAGGGAGGTCTCTTCCTCGGCGTGCCGCTCTTCCTCGGGGGACTCCTCGGTGGGTAGACCCGCGTCGGCCAGATCGCCCGGGGAAACGAAGTACTCCGGACCGTAGCGGCCCGTGCGCATCTCTGCACGGAGGCGGCCGCCTCGGATGTAGCGTCGGAGTGTCGTGATCGAGCGTGAGGTTTCTTCCGCTGCTTCGCGGAGGGTCATGCGCCGCATGGATTCTCCCGGCACCGGATTCCGGTGGCGCCGACCACTTATGTACCATAACGCCGAGTGAATGCTCAAGGGGCGACCGCGCTTCTCCGACCCAAGTTGCCCTTTCGGCGGCATCGGTTGTATCGTCCCGCGATGAGCGAAAACAGCACCCATTGGGCCGATGAGGTGGCCGAGCAGGTCGTTGCGACCGGTAGGCCGGTCATGCTTTCGACCGGGATCTCCCCGTCGGGTGAGATTCACATCGGCAACATGCGCGAGGTCCTCACCGCCGACGCGGTCTACCGCGCGCTCTGCGATCGGGGTGTCGACGCAGGGTTCAACTACGTCTGCGATAACTTCGACCCGCTGCGCAAGGTCTACCCCTTTCTCGACGAGTCGGTCTACGCCTCCCGGGTCGGCCAGCCCCTTTCCGAGATTCCGGCACCCGCGGGAGAGGGGAGCTACTCGGAGTACTTCCTGCAGCCCTTTCTCGGCTCCCTCGCCAGACTCAAGGTCGACGTCCAGGTCGAACGGGCCGATCAGATGTACAAATCCGGCCGGATGAACCCGTACATCGTGCGGGCTCTGG
>CAZBZH010000127.1:0-8285 GCA_964496265.1 uncultured Acidobacteriota bacterium
GGCCGGGGGTATCGGAGGTGGTGCCGGCTGGGTCCGCGCCGGGCCTCGGTGAGCGGCGTCCTGGGCGACGAGCATCTCTCCTTTGCGTTGGTCCACGAGCCGGAGAACCCACGGGTGCTGGCCGCCGAGGGCTTCGACCTGATCCACACCCCGGTGCAACACGGAGGCAACGCTTCCCTCGGCCTGGAGAAACTACGCGCCGCCCTGGACCAGTTCGGCAAATGGGACGAACGCCCCGGAATCGCGCCGGACTGGCTGCATGCGTCGACCTGGGTCGGCTACGGCAACGCGTTGATGCGCACCGATCCACCGCGAGAGGGCGAGGCGGCGGAGGCATTCCGCCAGGCGCTGAAACTGGTGCCGGAGTATGCCGCCGCGAAACGGGGTCTGGCCGCTGCGGAGAAACCGGGCCAACCGCCAGTCCAGGGGAATGATCGGTGACGATCCGTCCGCGAACGCGGACTACCCCAGGAACTCCAGGAACCGTTCCAGCTTTTGCCGGTAGCGTCGACTGAGCGGCAGTTGTTCTCCACCGGCCAGGGTGACCTTGACGTCCCCATGGCCGGCGGGAGTCAGCTTGACGATGCGGTCGACGTTGACGATCACCGTGCGATGGATGCGGACGAAGCGCTGCGGATCGAGGCGCCCCTCGAGCTCGGTCAGGCTGGTGCGAGCGAGCTGGGTGCGGCCGGATTGGGTGCGCCCGGACGGTGCGCTTGCGGGCTGCGTGCGCCCAGGTTGCATTCGTCCAGGCTGCGCGCGCCCGCTCAGATGCAGCTTGACGTAGTTGGCCTCGGACTCGATCCAGTCGATCTCGCCGACTGGAATCAGCAGGGTCTCGCTGCCGTCCTTGATCGCCAGGCGGCTCGAGGCGCTCCGGGGAGCGGCCCACCGGGTCAGAAAGTCGGCCATCTGTCCCGGAAGCGCCTCCCGGGATTCGCTCGACTCCCGCGACAGCCGCTCCCGCAGGCGGCCCACCGCCTGATCGAAACGTTCGGCGTCGTAGGGCTTGAGCAGGTAGTCCACCGCGCCCACCTCGAAGGCCCGCACGGCGAATCCGTCGTGGGCGGTGACAAAGACCACCGGCGGAAAGGCCTGCCCCTCGACCCGGTCCAGCAGCTCCATCCCGTCCACTCCGGGCATCTCGACGTCGAGAAACAACGCGTCGGCGGCGTTCTCGCCGAGCCAGTCGAGTGCCTGCTGACCGTTCGCACACTGGCCCGCCAACTTCAGGTCGGCATGGCGCTCGATCATCGAGACCAGCAGTTCCCGGGCGGGCGGCTCGTCATCGACGATCAGCACCCGAATTGTCGGCTCTCGAGCGGTCACGAAGGCCTCCCAGCTCCGGCGGCTCCGGCGGCTCCGGCGGCTCCACCCGCTCCCGCGGCTCCCGCTGGCATCTCGATCAATACCTCGACGCCCCCCTCGGCGCCGTTGCGGATCTCGAAGCGGTGCTTGTCACCGTAGGTCGCATCCAGTCGTGCCCGTATGTTCGCGAGGCCGAGCCCCGTTGCGCCGGACGTGTCACCGGACGCGGCAGCGAGCCCCTTGCCGTCATCCCGCACCTCGATACGCAACTTGCCGCCATCTCTCGCCGCCTCGATGGTGACGCAGCCGCCATCGACCCGGTTCGACAACCCGTGATGCACCGCGTTCTCCACCAGCGGCTGTAGCAATAGTGCGGGCACCGAACATTGAAGCGCCTCAGGTGAAGCCTGAATCCGATGCCGTAGCCGATCGCGGAAACGGGCCTGTTCGATCTCGAGGTAGGCACCGACCAGATCCAGCTCGTCGGACAGCGGAATCAACTGGCGATCTCCGTCATCGAGGCTGGCTCGGAGCAGCTTCCCGAGCCGGGCGATCACCTTGCGTCCCTCCTCGGGGTCCTTACCCATCATGCTCGACACGGTGTTCAGTGAATTGAACAGGAAATGCGGCCGCAACTGGGCCCGTAGACCGCTGAGACGGGCGCGAGTCAGCTGGCCTTCGAGTTCGGCGGTGCGCTTCTCCTGTTCCAACGCCCGGCGCGAATAGGCAGCGTAATGGGCGAACCCGCTGACCACGAAGTAGGTCAGCACGTTCTGGTGCAGGGTGTAGCGAACGAGGTGGGTGAAGATCGGCTGGAACAGCGAGAGGTTGCTCTCGTCGAGCGCGCTATTGAGCGCCGCGTCGATGGTGGAGTGCAACAGCGCCATCGCCGGTGCGGCGGCAAGATGCAGCAGCAACGCCTTCCACACGCCGGCACCGATGATCGGAAAGCGCCGGGCGAGAGCCAGCACCAGCGGAGTCAGGGCAAACCAGATCAGCGCATCGGGGAGGCCGTAACGAAAGGCGGTGGACCAGTCGAGATTCGCCTCCATCCGCACCGTCGAGGCATTGACGATACCCCAGGCCAGCCACGCGGCGCCGATGGCGAGCCAGAACCAGGAGGCCTTGAGCGTCCCGGCCGTTTCCCCGCGGCCGCTCACGATCTTTCGGGGCTCACGACCCACGCCGAACGGCGAGCTTGCGGTGGACCTCGGCCACGGTCTCCATGTAGTGACCAACCTCCGCTCCGCTCAACGCCCGGTCGAGGTGCTCGAGGGCGCCGGCGGCATCCCCGCGGGCCTCGTCCCAGATCGCCAGGTAGAGCTGGCCGTAAAAGTCCCGCACCCGGAGCGCCCGAGCGGCGGGATCGCCGGCGGCCACCGCAGCGAGCACCTGCTCCTCGGTGCCCGTGCCCGCATAGAGCGCGTGGATCGCCATCAGCGGCACCCGCGGGTCGTTCGCCGGGAACAGTCTTTCCCGGGCAACCTTCAGCCCGTCAGTCTTCGCCGTACACAGAAAGTGCCAGGCCGAGTTCTCGGCGTCGTGGGGGTTGACCTCGCGGTGCCGGGCGAACTGGTCGACGCAATCCTGGTAGCGGCCGGCGTAGTACAGGGTGATCCCGCGCTGCCAGAGGTGCGGGATGCTCTCGGGGTAGTGCTCGACAAGCTGATCGAAGGCGGCGGCCGAGGCCTCGATGTCCGCGCGCTCGAAGGCGCGCGTTGCTTCTCGATGGAGGGCGTCGGCGCTTGGGCGGGAGGCGGCGCTCGGGCGGGTGTCGGCGCTCGGGCGGGAGGCGGCGCTTGGCGCAGCCGTTGGGGTGGATCCCGTGCCGGGCCTCGCCTCCACCTGGACCGCCATGAGGCCCGCGCCGAGGCACAGGATGCAACACGCAATCGCCCGCCGACACGCGAGCTGTTTCAGACCCGCACGGCGCGTCACGCGTCCCGCCCCGGGCTGTCGTACCAGCCACGCAGATCGACCAAGCCGAACCCGCACTTCGGTCGAATCGCCGGATCGACCTCGTCCAGATCCAACGCCCGGTCGCCGTAGACCCGGCAGAGGTCGCTCCACATCTCGGACATGCTGTCGTTGTACTTGATGTCGTCGAGAATCATGAAGCGCGGCCGGAACAGAGTCGAATAGATGCCGATGAACGCGATCGACGCCGCGTAGGCGATGAACGCATCGACGTAGAGCAAATCCACGGGCCGGTAGTCAAACAGGCCCAGCGCGGCGCGCATGGTGCGGGGGTCGAGACAGTTCCCCTCGATGGCGGAGATCGTCGGGTACTCGCCGAACGCCGACGTATTGCGCTGCTCCTGGTCGATGGTCACGATCTTCGTGGGGGCGTCGCTACCGGCTGCCGCCTGCCCTCGCGCCATGCAGCGGGTGGAGCCTCCGTACCAGGTGCCGATCTCTAGAATGTCCCGCGCCCCGCTCCGGGCCGCGAATCCGGCGAGGAACTTGTAGTACCTGGTTGGGTTGTCGTGCCACTTATCGGGATCTTCGGTCGCGCGACCGTAGCCGATGCCCTCGAGATCGAGAGTCTGGCCGAACTGAAAGGCTTCCTGGGCGAGTTCACGAGCAGTGGGCAAGGGGGCCTCCAACTTGGTCGAACCGGTGTCCGGCGCCGAAGGTCAACTATACCGGAGGACTCCCCCACCAGCGCAGTCCGCGTGCGACGGTGGTTCTCGTGGTTCTCGATTCGAAACGGCGAAACCGCCGAGATGCCGACACTCGTCGTAGACGGGCGATAGACTTTCGTTCCTATCCCGCTCGCGCCTCTCACATTCCGACCTGGCCTGGATCCGCTCGCCACTCGTGCGCTCGCTCATCCCTGCCATGGCCTATCCCAGGAGGATTCATGCAGAGCACTGCCGAAGAGTCTGGCCCTCGCGATTTGTCTTCGGAGGCTGTGCCTCCTTTGACTACGCCACGTTGTCGGCCTGCGGATTCTGCGGAGCCTGACAAGGCAACGGAGCCGGCGACGGCAGCGCGGACTTCGGATTCGAGGCGCATTCGGTTGCGGCCGCAGGATCTTCATGCGCTGGCCATCAAGGGGCTACGAACGGGCAACCGTGGCCGGCTGGCAACATGCGAAGCGCTGCGCAGCCTTCACGAGTCATCGGGTTTCGTGGAACTGGGGTTTTCTACGGTGGCCGGCTACGCATCGGCGCGGCTCTGCCTGCGGCGCACCGAGTGTTACGAGCATCTGCGTGTCTCCAGGGCACTGGTGGACCTGCCGGAACTGCGACGAGCCTTTGCCGAGGGAGAGCTCGGCTGGACCGTCCTGAAGGCGATGACACGGGTCGCGCGACCGGGAACCCAGCAGGCCTGGCTCCAGTGCCTCGCCGAGCGCGGCCCGGAACACACCATCGCCGAATGCAGGCGCGCTCTCCGAGAGGGGCGAGACGAGCCTCGGGAAGCCGGGGGCGGAATGCCGAACCTGGATCAGAAGATCGTCCTGCGCTTTTCGCGAACGGACATGGAGAAGGTCTACCGTTGGCTGGAGTCGATCGCGGAGCGGATCCGCGAGTCCACGGGAGCCGAGGAACTCACTCTCGAGCAGGTGATCCTGTTCGCGAGCGAGCAGGCCGTTTCCTTCGGCAGCGCGGAGGGCGGCCCGAGCAACGCCGCTTTCACTAGTCAGATCGTCTATCACCGCTGCCCCGATTGCGCTCGTTCGGCCATGGCGACA
Organism: uncultured Acidobacteriota bacterium; assembly: GCA_964496265.1. Lineage (GTDB taxonomy): Bacteria > Acidobacteriota > Polarisedimenticolia > Polarisedimenticolales > Polarisedimenticolaceae > Mor1. Next base: position 5,006 of record CAZBZH010000127.1, read on the forward strand.
TCCGATGGCCTGGTAGAGATGGAACCTTCGGAGCTGGACCGGCATGCCGGGTGCGCCGATCCGGTCGTGATTGACGGCCCGACGCCGCCAAAACTCCGGCGACAGATTCTTGCCCGGGAATCCCAGCGGTGCGGGAACCCTCACTGCTCCCGGCCGGCGGAACACTGCCACCACATCGTGTTCCGCTCCCAGGGAGGTGCGACGAACCGGCACAACGAGGTCGCGGTCTGCGCCACGTGCCACGCCCTTATCCATGCCGGACTTCTGGAGGTGAAGGGAAGGGTTGAAGGGCCTGCGGGGGCGGGCCTGCAGTGGACCCCGGTGCCCCGGAGCGAACGTCGCCTGCTCGGTGCTGCAGACTCCCTGCGGGATCTTCCGGTCTGGATTCGATCAGGGGGCGGCGGGGAGTCCGCGAACGCGGACGATGCCTCGGCCGCTTCCGGTGCGTCCGCGGCTCCCAACGCCACGGACGCTTCGCTTGCGTCCGCCAATGCCAGCGCGTCGACAGGCGCTGGATGTACACCCGACCCACCCCAGCGAGCCGGCTCTACCGGAGCAGATGTCGAAGCGCTTGCCATGGGGCTGGTGCGGCTCGGGTTCTCAAAGGCCGAGGCCCGCGACGCGATTCACCGAGCGCTACGCCGTTTTTCTCCCGGGGACACCCCGAGCGAGGCCGACGTGCTTCGAGCCGCGCTTTCCGGGAAGGCACCTTCTCGTGTGGCTCGTGCCGGGCAGCCGTCCATCGTCGAGACAACATCGACTGGGGGCTAGCCGGAGTCGGAGCCTTGACAGGCTATCTACCTAAAGGTAGATTGACCGTCATGAGCGCGACGACGACATCGGAACGACTGCTCGACGAGGCCCAGCGGCTTGTCCAGACCCGCGGCTACAACGCGTTCAGCTACAAGGACCTGGCAGCTTCGGTCGGGATTCGCACAGCGAGCATTCACTACCACTACGCCTCCAAGGCCGACCTGGGGAAGGCGTTGATCGACCGCTACGTCGGCGGCCTCAACGACGCCCTTGCCGGCATCGAGCGGCGGCATCCCCAGGCTCACGCCCGGCTGGCCGAGTTCGTCGAGTCCTACCGCCAGACTGAAAAGAAGGGGCTGACCTGCCTCTGCGGTTCCCTCGCCAGCGATCTGGCGACCCTGCGGGAGGACGTTCAGGCTTCGGTTCGCGCCTACCTCGACGGCAGTACCGACTGGGTCCAGCGCCAGATCGAGCTGGGCCGGGAAACCGGAGAGTTCGGCGGGTCCGGGCCGGATACGGCTCGAGATTTGGCCTCCCTGCTCGTCTCCGGTCTTCAGGGTGCCCTGCTCCTCGACCGGGCGGCCGGCTCGGCGGGAGCTCTGGACCGGGTCGAACGCACCTTCTTCCTCGCGCTCGGCGCCGGAACGGCCGCCCGAAACACCTAGAGACCGTGGACGCGATCAGAACGGAAGCAAAACGATCTCTTTTTTTGGACCCAGCAGCCTACCTACTGATAGGCAGCTTGCTTCTCAGGAGAACAGAAAGATGAACACCACCACCCCCAACCCAGCCCTGATCATCGGCGGCTCCAGCGGTATCGGACGTTCCACGGCGGAACGTCTGCTCAAGCGTGGCGTCCCGGTTCACCTGGTTTCCCGCCCCGGCGCGAAGCTCGACACCGCGGCGAAGGAACTCTCCCAACTGGGCGAGGTCCAGGCCACCGGCGTCGACCTGTACAACCGGGAACAGGTCGATGCGCTGAACCAGTCGATCCGCTCGACAGACCGGCCCTTCACCCGCCTGGTCAACGCCGCCGGCTACTTCAAGCCGACCCCCTTCGTCGATCACACCGGCGAGGACTACGACAAGTACCTCGATCTCAACCGCTCGCTGTTCTTCACCACCCAGGCCGCCGTCGAGGGTATGAAACAGGCGGGAGGCGGCTCCATCGTCAATGTCGGCTCGATGTGGGCCAAGCAGTCGGTCAAGGCCACGCCGTCGTCGGCCTACTCGATGGCCAAGGCGGGGCTCCACGCCATGACCCAGCACCTGGCGATGGAACTCGCCGACGATCACATCCGGGTCAACGCAGTCTCCCCTGCTGTGGTGCAGACCCCGATCTACGGCGCCTTCATCGAACCGTCCCAGATCGGCGAGCAGCTCCAGGCCTTCAACGGCTTCCACCCGATCGGCCGCATCGGCCAACCGACCGATGTCTCCTCGGTGATCGACTTTCTGCTGTCCGACGACGCCGGCTGGGTTACCGGCGCGGTGTGGGATGTGGACGGCGGCGTGATGGCCGGCCGCAACTGACACGCCCGGGAATCGTGGCGCCTGTAGACACCATCGCGCAGGTCTTCTCGACCGATCAACTCGCGGGCGGGGCCGTGATTCGGCCCCGTTCGCGAGACCGCGGCGCCTACCCCACGACCAGCGCCTACCTCCCGACCGGCGCCGACACCTGGGCCAGCACCTGGGCGAACTCCGCGTTATCCGGCTCCAGACGCACCGCCTCCCGTAGGTACGGCAGTGCCTCGTTCACCCGGCCGTTGCGCGCGAAGACGACGCCCGCGAGGAAGTGAGCCGCCGCTTCCTCGGGTCGAATCGCCACGGCCTCTCGGGCACAGCGAGCAGCCTCATCGTTGCGCCCGGCCGCCAGGTGCAACGTCATCATCTGCAGCCAGGCGTCGGCGTTCTGCGGGTTGGTTTCAACGGCTGTGCGGTACCAGTCCATGGCTTCATCGAGCTTGCGCGCATCGATCGCCAGGTCGCCCAACGTGTTGTACAGCCGCGCGAAACCTCGGGGGCGCGACTCGGCCACAGCCAGCAGTTCGCGGCGGCCGGCCCCGGCGTCTCCGGTCTTGACCAGGGCTTGTCCTGTCAGGTAGCGCAACTCCAGATCGTCCGGCCTGAGCTCCAGGGCCCGGTTGAGCAGCGGCACCGCCAGATCCGGCCGCCCGGCGTCGCTGTCGAAGCGGGCCGCGTTGCGCAGCAAGAAGAAATCATCGGGACGCTCGGCCAGGGCCCGGCCATACTCGGCTCGTAGCGTCTCGATCAGCGCCGGGTCGCCCAACTGCTGCCGGGCGTCGTCGACCCGCGCCTGTATCCGCTCCACCTGCCGTTCGATCCCCGCCAAACCCTGGAAGGGCGGATCCTGCAGCCGCCGCAATACTTCCAGGTCGATCCGCAACCGCTCCTGAACGTTGTAGCCCAGCGCCTGGGCCACACGCCCCCGGGTAGAGGGCGCGCCCCCCGCGCCCACCACGTCAGCCAGCTCCCGGTACCACTCCGCCGCCAGGGCGTAGGC
>CAZBZH010000127.1:8385-9710 GCA_964496265.1 uncultured Acidobacteriota bacterium
TCGAGTTCCAACGCTCGAGCATAGGCCTCCCGCGCCGCCTCCCCCTCGAACGGAGGTTGGTCGCGCAGATTCCCGGCGACGGTGCAGAACAACACGTCCGCGTCCACGACCTTTCCCGCGTCGGCGATCATCTCCAGGTTGCGGCGGAAGTGCTCGTAGACCCGCTGCAATCGCGGATCGTCCTGGGGAACCCGGTGCTGACGGAACATCTCGATGCCGCCCCAGGATTCGAGCTCGGGAGCCTCCTCCCTCCCTTGCTTGGAGCGCACCCACTGTCCCAGCCGTGAGCGTCCCATCCGGATCGAGAAGCGGATTCCCCGGTAGCTGCGCTGAAACGCGTTGAACACGGTGCCGGGGCCGAAGGGCCCGACCACCTCGTTGTTGCCCAGGTAGACGATGTAGGCGTCGGGCTCCAGCCAGGCGACATCCTGGGCGATTCCCGCGACCACGTGGGAGTTGATCGCGGTGATCCCGGCGTTGACGACCACGACATCCCGGCCCGCGTCGCGGAACATCACCTCAAGCATGCGGCTGGGTGAGAACGCCGGCTCCGGATCCCCCAACGCCGCCGAGGCTCCAAGGACGAAGACCCGATAGCTGCCGGCCGGCTTCTCCAGGGGCAAACTGAAGGGCACCGGCTTGCGCAGAAGCTTCTCGGGAAAGAACGGGCGCGTGACATCGCCGTTCTCCCGGTAGACCGGCGGATCGGACTCGCGATCGGTGGCGTAGAACGACGCGTCGTAGCCGAACCCCGACGCCTTGAGCGAGTATTCCGCGCCGAAATAGGCCGCGGCACTGATGGCCAGGGTGGTGACCGCCGAAAAGAGCAGCAGTTTCACACGTCCCAGCCGGGCCGGTTCGCTCACGACTCCCGAGGCTCCCGGCCCAACCAGGCCTTGATCTGGGACCGTTGCTCGTCGCTGAGGTCGAACCCGGCGTTTTCACACAGGTCCAGCACGTTCTCGCAGAACCAGCGCGCCATCTCCGCCGGGTCGATGGAACCCTCGCCGGCGCCGAAACCGTAGCCGCTGTAGCTCAACCCGCGAAGCACGAACGCAACGCTCTGACGCGAGATCGCCAGGTGCTCCTCGGAACAGCGGTCGCGCACCGCCTTCGAGGTCTCGGTCAGGCTGTACCCGTGGGCCTCGACCTCCTCGGCAATCAGGGTGTAGAGGCGGTCGTACTGCTCGGGGGTCAGCGCCGGAACGTTGGTCACCTGGTGCACCAGACGCACGATGGCCACCAGATCCGGGTGCCGTTCGGCCAGTTCGTCCTTGCGCGGCATCTCCTCGGGCTTCTCGTGACGATCCCGGTCATAAAGGTAG